>CALBWZ010000443.1 GCA_937893415.1 uncultured Comamonadaceae bacterium
CACTGACCCAGTCGCCGTTGCGCATCGTCAGTTTGCTGCCTTCCTTGACCGAAACTGTGTGTGAGTTAGGCCGTTGTGATCGTTTAGTCGGCGTCGATCGCTACTCAAATTACCCTGACAGTGTTCAAAAGTTGGTGCAAGTGGGCAGTGGTTTGGACCCAAACATTGAAGCCATCGTGGCCCTCAAACCCGACGTGGTGTTGATGGCCAAATCGTCGCGCGCTGGCGAACGGCTGGAGGCACTGGGCTTGAAGGTGGTGGCGCTTGAGCCTAAAACCCACGCCGACGTGCAGCGCGTCATGCTCAAAATTGGGGCGTTGCTGGAGGTGCCAGACGCGCAGCGAATCTGGCGTGACATCGACGCGGGTGTGTCTGCAGCTGCCCGATCGCTGCCGCCATCAGTGCGTGGTTTAAGGGTTTACTTTGAAGTCAACCAAGGTCCCTACGCGGCCAGTGAGTCATCCTTCATTGGCGAAACGTTAAGCCGTTTCGGGGTTAGCAATATTGTTCCAGCCAAGTTGGGACCATTCCCAAAGTTGAACCCAGAGTTCGTGGTGCGTGCCAATCCCACGTTGATTATGGTCAGTCAGAGCAATGCAAATGGCTTGCAAGGCAGGCCTGGTTGGCACAGCATTCGCGCCCTGCGTGAGGGTCGGCTGTGTGTGTTTTCTACACAAGAAGCCAACGTCATGGTTCGCCCCGGTCCGAGGATGGCTGAAGCAGCTCGTCTGATGGCACAGTGCATCGCACGCAAAGGTGCTGTTGCCTCAACGGGCGGTAACCTATGAACATGCGCCGGCGTGTCGTGTGGTTGGTCTGGTCGGGTGTGGTCAGCGCCGTGGTGCTGATTGGCCTTGGCGTTTGCGTGGGCAGTACAGGCTTTGAGGATCTGCTGTCGCCCTTGTTGAATCCACAGATGGACCCTGTTCAGACCGCTGTCGCGCAGCAAATTGTGTGGGAGATACGCTTGCCTCGCACCTTGGGTGCCTGGACCGCAGGTGCCTTGCTGGGTCTTGCAGGTGCTGTGGCACAAGGTTTATTTCGCAACCCGTTGGCAGATCCTTATTTGTTAGGCAGTGCATCGGGTGCGTCCTTGGGTGTTGCTATGGCATTGGCTGTGATGGGCGGGGGCGCGGGCATGTTGGGCAGCTCTGTGTCGGACAGCAGCAGTGCCAACCTGGTTGTCAGTGTTTTTTCAAGCAGCCTGTGGGTGCGCTTGGGTTTGACTGGCGCTGCTTTCTGTGGTGCCTTGTTGGCGGTGTTGTTGACGCTGGCGTTGTCTAGGGGCGTGGGCCACACACTGCGGCTGTTGTTGGCTGGTGTGGTGGTGGGCGTGGTGTTGGGTGCGATGACGCATCTGGTGTTGCTGATGTCGCCTGATTCATTGCAGGCCATGCAGGCTTTTATATTGGGCTCTACGGCATTTGTAGGCTGGACGTCCACGCTGCTCATGGCCGGTGTGTGGTGTCTGAGCGTTGTCGCTGCTTGGCTGCTGGCGCGCGTACTCGACGGGCTGAGCTTGGGCGATGCCACTGCCATCAGCTTGGGCCTGCCTGTGGCTGCTATGCGCGGGACGCTGGTGGCCGTGCTGGCCCTGGCGACAGGCACAGCAGTGGCGCAGACTGGGCTGATCGCTTTTGTTGGCCTCGCTGCCCCCCATCTCGTGCGCTCGCTGGTCAAAACAACCTACGGCAACTTGATGCTGTTGTCTAGTTTGGCTGGCGGCACGTTGCTGATGGCCGCTGACATCCTCGCGCGCGGACTGATCGCGCCGCAAGAGTTGCCCGTGGGCGTGCTGACAGCCGTGCTCGGTGGTGGCTATTTGTTGTGGCTGATGCACCGTGGGGCCAACCGTGTTGCCGGGGCCAATCCATGAGTGTCGCCAACCATGTGGCCATGCAGGCCACGGCTATCAGTGCCAACTTGGGGTCTGTTGAGGTGCTGCACAGCATCAATCTGTCGGTGTCAAAGGGACGCTGGACCAGCATTGTGGGTCCCAATGGTGCGGGTAAATCCACCTTGCTTAAAGTCTTGGCAGGCGTGCTGCCGCACAGCGGTGATGTGACGTTGTTGGACCAAGCGATGCACCAACTGCCCAAGCGTGTGAGGGCTCGCCAACTGGCTTGGTTGGGACAAAACGAGACGTCTGCGGACGACCTGTCCGTGTGGGACGTTGCGATGCTGGGTCGTTTGCCACATCAGGCTTGGCTTGCTGGTCCTAGCGCGCAGGACCAGGCTGCTGTAGAACAAGCCTTGCGATCCACCCAGGCGTGGGAGTGGCGCGACCGCGCGCTGGGGCAGTTGTCTGGTGGCGAACGCCAGCGCGTGTTGCTGGCCCGCGCCTTGGCAGGGCAAGCGCAGGTGTTGCTCATGGACGAACCGCTCGCCAACTTGGACCCACCGCACCAGGCGGACTGGTTGGACATTGTGCATGCGTTGGTGGCTCAGGGCACAACTGTTGTCAGTGTGTTGCACGAAGTCAATATGGCATTGCATGCAGATGCTGTGGTGGTGATGGCCAATGGCCAAGTGCGTCACCACGGGTCATCTGAAGATGCTCATACGCATCGCGTGATCGAGCAGGTGTTTGAACACCGCATAGCCATTCGCCAGCTGGCTGACCACTGGGTAGCGCTGCCTAGACGCAGCACATAGC
>CALBWZ010000444.1 GCA_937893415.1 uncultured Comamonadaceae bacterium
TGTAACCCTAGAGACAGTTGCGCTTCCGTAAGCTACCTTAGGATTCGTTTGAATAAAAAGTGTAGCGCTGAAACAGCCTAAGAAAAAAACCTGAAACAACCGATTCGAATAGTCTGATATTTCGCTTCATTGCGACTATGTCAGACCAGGTGTTGCACTACACAGAAAACTTGACTACTCAATTGGAAATTGGCGGTATGAACGACATATTCAAAGTAAAAAACATGAGTCAACAGGGCATAGTTTTAAGTATTTTCTTAATCATGTTCGTTGGATTCTCATTTTTCCTGACAGGATTTTTCACAACAGGCAACCTGTTGGGCCTGCTGCAAAACGTGTCTATTTTGGGTATTTTGGGTCTTGCAATGGCCATCATCGTGATCGGTCGGGGCATAGATATTTCAATGGTTGCGGTGCTTGCTGTGCCAGCAGGACTGCTGCTTCAAATGGTGCAAAACGGGCACCCCTTGCCGGTTGCATTTGCCGCCGCCATTGGCATCGCTTTGATTTTCGGCCTGGTCAATGGCTGGCTGATCGCCTTCGCGGAAGTGCCATCGCTGTTCACAACGCTGGCCACAGGTTTGTTTTTGGCGGGGCTGGGTCAGGTTGCTTTTTTCCAACTCGATGTGGTGCAGTGGAGCACTGCCCTAGATCCAATAGCCTGGTTGGGGCGCGGCACGCTAGGGGGTGTGCCCATGCCAGTCATCATGTTTGTAGGGGTTGCGGTGTTCGTGTCATTTTTTCTTAAAAAGACACGGTTGGGTAATTTTGTATACGCCATTGGTGACAACCCAGCGGGCGCTAGAACCACGGGTATCCCGACGCGTCCATTGATCGTGCTGCAGTACGTCATTGCGGCGCTGATCGGTGCGTTCGCTGGCATGGTCATGGCAGCTTCTATCGACAGCATGCCCACGCGCATTTACAACTCCACCATGATTTACGACGTCATCCTTGTGGTGGTTCTGGGTGGCATCGGTTTGTCAGGTGGCCGTGGCGGTGTGTTCAACGTTGTGATTGGTACAGCGCTCATTGGCACATTGCTGAACGGGATGACCATCATGAACGTGTCGTATTCTGCTCAAAACCTGATCAAAGGACTGATTTTGCTATCGGCCATTCTCATCGATTCTTTTCTCAATCCTCGCAATGAAGAGACCGCACAGCAGGGGGACATCTGACCAAGCGGTGTAGGACTTTGCCCGTTGCCGAGTATTGCCGGTCGACGTGCCATTCATATCAATAATTTTTTTGGAGACAAACATGACAACAAACACTAGAAAAACCTCAATTAAAACGGTACTCACTGGCATGGCGCTGATGGGTGGAATGGCGTTGTCACAGACAGCCATGGCCCAAGGCAAGGGCTTGGATGAGCCGTTCCGTGCGGATTACAAAAAAACACTGGCTGGTAAAACAGTGGCCTTTGTACCTGTGGCGATGGGCTTTGACCTGGCCCAAGGCTGGTTTGCTGGCTTGAAAAAAGAGCTTGAGCCGTTGGGCGTGAATGTTATTTCACGCGACCCCAACTGGAGCACCAGCGCTGGCGCGCAGGCTGTCACCTCGCTTATCAGTGAAAAACCCGACGTCATGGTGGTACACAACCCTGATGTTCAAACCTACGCCAAGCTGCTGCAGCGCGCAGAAAAAGCTGGTATCCAGGTCGTGCAGATAAACATGCGTTCAAATTACGATTCAATTTTATATGTTGGCGTGGACTGGGTCGATGTTGGTGAGCTTGCAACAAAGGCTGTTGTGAAGGCATGTCAAGGCAAATCCAACAAAATTGCAATCGTTCAAGGCGCCTTGTCAGCTGCGGCCAGTGCGTACACGCTCAAGGGTGTGGAGAACATTTTGGCAAAGAACCCCGCCATACAAGTCGTTTCCAGCCAAGCCGCTGATTGGGATGCAGCAAAAGCCAAAGGTATTACCCAAACGGTACTCAAGCAGCACCCAGACCTGTGCGGTATTGTTGGTTTTTGGGATGGCATGGACATTGGTACGGCCGCAGCAATCAAAGAGGCGGGCCTGACTGGCAAGGTATTTTTAGCGACTTCAGGCGGTGGTGAGCAAAAAGGCGCTTGTGACCAGGTCAAGGCTGGTAGCTATGATCTCAACCTGAGCTACGACGTGCCAACACAAGCCAGCAACATGGCGTCATCAATCAAGTGGCTGCTGCAAAACCAAGGTGAAACGGGTACTGCCAAGGGATCCATTTATACCACCATTATTCCAATCACAAAATCCAACGCATCTGTTCAAGGTACGTGCTGGAAACTGTCATAGAGCGAACAAGCTCACGTTGATCACCAGCCAGTGCACGCCATTTATTGCGGCGTGTGTTGGCTGCCGCATGGCACATGTAAAGGATAGACCGTGAACGAGACAATTCCCAAGGATGCGGGTAACCACGAGCGCTGGGGCGATACGCTGACACGCTTGCGTTACACCTACTGGCCAGGTCATGCGCTAGGAGAAATATTATCCAAGCGCTGGATGGAGACCGCAATTCCAATGCTGGTTTTGTTGCTAGTCGCTTTTTCGCTCACACAAGTTATACCTAACTTTTTATCCGCAGCATCGTTGTCCGACACAGGGCGACAAGCAGGCGAAATTGGCTTCATCGTGTTGGGCATGGCCTTGGTGATGATTGTTGGCGGTATTGATTTATCTGTTGGGTCCATGTTTGCGCTGACAAATTTTTGCGCTTTGTTCCTCATGCACGTGCTGAAGTGGCCCATGGTGGCAGCCATTCCTGTCACCTTGGCATTCGGTGCTGCGTTGGGTGCTGTTAACGGCATTCTGATTGGCTATTTCAGGTTGCGTGCTTTTCTGACCACGCTCATCACCTTGATTATTTACCGAGCAAGCTACGAGCTGCTCACCGCTGACTACGCCACAGCCATTGCGGGTGGTCTACCTGACTCTGAAGCATGGGACTTTTTAGGCTATGGCGAGTGGCTTGGTATTCCAGTGGTCGTTTACGTGTATGCAGTCGTCGCACTGATGGGTCATATATTACTGACACGCTTGCGTCCCGGTTGGCACATCACGGCCATTGGCGGCTCGCGGCGATCAGCGTACAACACCGGCATCGCAGTACGCCGCACCGTCGCCATGTGCTACGTGAGCAGCGGCGTGTTAACTGCGGTAGGCGGTCTATTTTTTGCATCACGCTTGGCCACCGCAGGCGGCGATATTGGTGTCGGACTTGAGGTCACTGTTCTCACTGCTGCGGTACTCGGCGGTATCAGCCTTGGCGGCGGCAACGGGTCCGTCATGAAAGCTTTGGTGGGAACGTTGATTGTGCTGCTGATCATCAATGGCATCACCACCATGTCACTGGATGGCGGCTACAACCGCATGGTGTTGGGTGCAATTTTGCTGTTGGCAGCGGCCATAGACATTCGCTGGCTCAAAAACAAACACCGCATTGTCAGCAAGGTCTACGTCAGTCCCACCTATCACAGCATTCCACCAGCACCTTCAACGGCGCCAGACTCAGGCACAGCTTGGGCACAGAACGACAGGTTGCGCCATGTGACAGCTATAGGCCTTGGCCGAATAGAGGGGCCAGAAGACGTTATTTTGGACCGCAATGACCATTTGTATGCAGGCTCACGTCACGGCGACATCATTAGATTTTTGGCACCTGACTATGAAGAGATGGAAGTCTTTGCCCACATAGGTGGCACACCCTTGGGTATGGCCTTCGACAAAGAGGACAACCTCTATGTGTGTATTGGTGGGATGGGCTTGTACCGTGTCACGCCAGATCGCAAGGTTGAAAAAGTAACAGATGAAACCAATCGGAGCTTCTCATCTATCAACGACGACAGCCGTTTACGGCTAGCCGATGACCTGGATATCACCGATGGCGGTCTGATTTTCTTCTCTGAGGCCACGGTTCGGTTTGAAATGCACGAATGGGCAACAGACGGCCTAGAAGCAAGGGGCAATGGACGCATTATTTGCTACGACACCAACACAGGGAAAACCAGCACCGTCATCCGCAATCTGAAGTTTCCCAATGGGGTCTGTATTGCAAGTGATGGCCAGTCCTTTTTGTTTGCCGAAACATGGGGCTGCAGCGTCAAGCGCTATTGGTTTGAAGGTTCCAAAAAAGGCACAACAGAAACCGTGCTGGAGAACTTACCAGGCTTTCCAGACAACATCAACAACTCATCAGACGGCAATTACTGGATGTCTCTGGTCGGCATGCGTTGCCCAGCATTGGACTTGGCTTGGAAAATGCCTGGCTTTAGAAACCGAATGGCCAAGCGCGTGCCGCGTGATGAATGGTTGTTCCCAAATATCAACACTGGGTGTGTGTTGAAGTTCAACGAGAAGGGTGAGGTGCTGGAAACGTTGTGGGATATGGGCGGTGAAAACCATCCCATGATTACCTCTATGCGTGAGCACCGGGGCTACTTGTTTTTAGGCGGCATTATGAACAACCGCGTCGGGCGAATCAAGCTCGAAGGCGCCGACCCACATTACGTGCAGTACGACAAACGCTGGGGAAAAATAAAATGATAGAGGCAATCTACAAGTTAAAAGACAAGCTGCTCGGACGGGGCGACGCAGCCATCACAGTACCTGTATTTGATGGCGCGCTAAAGCCCAACAACTTGCTGGAAGATGCGACTGTTTTTGCAAGTTTGAAGTCTGCACAAGATATAGCAACGGATGGCCAGAATTTGTTTGTGGCAGATGGCCAGCGTGTGCTGCGCTATGACGCAGACATTGCGCACGAACTGCACCATTTTGAGCAGCCAGTGACAGCACTCGCCTGTTTGCTGGAGGGCGGGCTTGCTGTGGCTCTGGCAGGCCGTGAGGTACGCATCGTAGGTGGCCCATACGACGGCAGACAGTGGACGTCAACTGATGGGGTGGCCTTCAGTGCTGTCAATGCCATCAGCCTGGGCAGCAGCGGGAAACTGCTGGTAACGGATGGTTCGACTGAGCGGCCTGTTGAGAACTGGAAACACGACCTGATGAGTCGGGGAGCCACCGGACGCGTATGTGAGTTAACACTGAGTGACGGCTCCTTGCGCACGCTTGCAACCGGTTTATCACATGCGTTTGGCGCCTGCAATGTCGACGGCGCAACCTGGGTCAGCGAGAGCTGGCGACACCGCGTGATGTCCATCAACGCTGGCGAACGGCCAACCCCTGTGACAGACAGCCTGCCAGGTTACCCATCGCGTTTATCGCCAGCAAGCGGTGGTGGGTACTGGCTCACGTGCTTCATACTGCGCACCCAGTTGGTTGAGTTTGTTCTGCGCGAGCACACATTTAGAAAACGAATGATGGCTGAAATTGAACCACAGTATTGGATTGCGCCTGCACTCAACTCTGGCAACACATTCTTAGAGCCTATGCAAGGCGCTCACCTCAAGATGATGGGTGTTGTTAAACCTTGGGCACCACCGCGCTCGTATGGCCTGGTTATCCGTCTCAACAAGCGCGGAGACATTATGTACTCGATGCACAGCCGATTTGATGGAAAGAACCACGGTGTGGTTGCTGCGGTCGAGTGTCAAGGTCACCTGTACGTGCTCGCCAAGGGTTGCACAAGCATATTGCGTCTGTCGATAGCCGACGCTGAACGGAGTTTGCAAGCATGAGCAACACGACCGAAACCCCTATTTTAGAGTTGCGCCGTGCGACAAAAAATTATGCAGGCGTACCAGCTATCGAAGACATTGATTTTTCCTTGATGCCTGGAGAGATTCACTCCATTGTTGGAGAGAATGGCGCTGGCAAATCAACGCTGACCAAAGTGATGGCGGGCGTGGTGAACCTGAGCTCTGGCAGCATGTTGGTCAATGGCCAAGAAGTCAACCCTAAAACACCTAACGACGCCTTGGCCTTGGGCATCGCAATGGTGTTTCAGGAGACCAGCTTGGTCCCAACAATGACGGTTGCACAAAATTTATTTTTGGGACAAGAGCGTTATTTCAACCGCTTGCGCGGCATCTACATTGAGGCGCAGCAGTTTATGCAATCTCTGCAGTTTGATGTGGATCCAACCGCTGTCGTTAGTTTGTTAGGTGCTGCCAAAAAACAAATGGTCGAGATTGCGCGTGCTGTGTTGCACAACGCCAAAGTCATTATTTTTGATGAACCTACCGCCAGCTTGACACCCGAGGAGAAAAAGTATTTCTTCGATCTGGTCATTGCCCTCAAAGCCAGAGGTGTGTCTGTTATTTTCATTTCCCATGCCATTGAAGAAGCACTTCAGGTATCCGATCGGATCACCATACTGCGGGATGGCAAGCGCGTGGTGACAGACGATAAAGCGAATTTTGACAGAGCGCGCATTGTGCAAACCATGGTGGGGCGCGACCTGTCTCAAACCCATTACGGCCAGCGTAAAACCACTGTTAGGCCCCAAGGAAAACGTGTCTTGTCAGTGCAAAATTTACGCATGGCTGCCATGGTCAAAAACAACTCATTGTCAGTTTTTGCAGGACAAATAACAGGCGTATTTGGTTTGGTTGGATCTGGCCGAACAGAAACTTTTAAAGTCGTTGCGGGCATTATCAAACGAGATTTTATGCACGGTGGCGAAGTGATACTGAACGACAAGCCCGTTCGCTATTTCGTGCCTGCGTCAGCCGTACGTGACGGCATTGCTTACGTCACAGAGGACCGAAAGTTAGAAGGCTTTTTTGAAACCAAGTCTATTGCTGACAATATTTACCTTGGTTTGCTCGCCAAAATACGCAGTGCGCGCACATTCGTGTCGCGTCAAGAAGCCGATAAGGCGGGTGAGCACTGGATCAAGCGTTTGAACATCCGTGCCATCGGCAAAGAGGTCAAGGCGATAGAGCTATCTGGTGGCAACCAACAAAAAGTTGTGATTG
>CALBWZ010000445.1 GCA_937893415.1 uncultured Comamonadaceae bacterium
GGCCATGACGTATATTGTGAACCAGCATGAGCCGCTCTGCCTTTCGACTCTCCCCAATGGCTTCGGACTCCCTATGGACGGGCGCCCGCGCCCTTGTTTTTGTGTTTTTCCTTGTGGCGCTTCTGGTTGTGTTTCGACTCGTCATGGTTTTTTATTGGAATTTGCCCCTGGCCGTCGACGAGGCCCAGTTTCTTGACTGGTCCCGCGAACTTCAGCCGGGCTATCCTTCAAAGCCTCCCTTCATTGCCTGGGCCATTGCCGCCTCCACAGCGCTATGTGGAAGTGAGGCTGCAAGTTGTGTGCGCGTGCTGCAGCCCCTTGCTATGGGCCTTGCAGGGCTTGGCGTTGCCACAACAGCCTGGCTCTTGTGGCGAAGCATCGCAGCAAGTATTTGGGCCTTTGCGCTTTTCCTCACTATGCCGCTTGTTAGCCTCTACAGCCAGCTTGCAACAACAGATGCTTGGCTTTTACTTTGGTGGTCCTGGGCACTTTGTGTATTTATCTGGGCACTGTCGGGTGGTGGAAGGTCGCGCTCAAAGCTTGGCAACCCCCACGAAACACAGGGCGCCAATGAGCCTGCATGGATGGTTCTTGGCCTTATCTGCGGACTTGGTGTTCTAACCGAATACACCATGGCCATCTTTGTAATCTCGGCTGTGATTGTATTGTTTCGAGAAGGTCTTATGGTTCGCACCGGCCCTTGGCTTGCGCTTTTGGTCACCATGGCGGTAATAAGCCCCAACTTCTTTTGGAACTCTGAGTATGGTTTTCCAAACGTCACACACACCCTAGACCTAATGAGCCCAAACGATACGAACACTGCTTACAGCAGCATTTCCGGGCATTTTTTTCTACACCAGTTTTTGTTACTTAGCCCATTGGTATTGTTGGCCTTTTTCTGGGTAAGCCTTAAAAGCCTTTTAACCTGGGGTCAAAATACGGCGCTTTCTCGAGGGCCCGGGGGCTCTCCCTGGTCGCTGGATGCTGGCGCCCGGCTTGGCTTGGTTTTTGCCTGGCCCATGCTTTTGGTTGTGGGTTTTCGAGAGCTCACCACGGGCGTACAGGCGAACTTGGTAGCCCCTGCCTCTGTCGGCATTACGCTTGCCGTCATTGGCCTGTGGTGTGCGGCAAGTAACCAGATTTTTCGATCACGTTTTTTTGGAAGATCGTTGCGCGGCATTGGCCTACCCCTTAGCCTCGTCTTGAACCTTGGCTTTGCGGCTGCCCTTCTGGCTGCGCCGTGGGTGCTTGACCGTAGTTCGGTGATTGAACAGTTTTTACAACTCTATGAATAATGCTGCGTATAAGACATCCGTAAACACAGTGACACAACACGACGATCCCGTAGTCATCGTCTTTAATCTCAAGCACCGCTACACCGGCGTGTCGGCCACGGTCAACGCCCTGGTGCCTTTGCAGCTGCGCCAGTGGCCTATGGCCTACTGCGGCACCCCATTGTCAAACGGCGTACCCGGCATGACTCTGCGCCAAGCCATACGCCTTTCGCACAAGCCGCCCACGGGGCGGGCGTTTCGCATTTGGCATGTGCGGCGCGACCCGGAAATGATGGCTGGCCTCTGGGCCCGCGACGTGCTGCGCTTGCCCGTTAAGTTGGTGTTTACCTCGGCTGCCCAACACCTGCATGGGCTTTTTCCGCGCTGGCTCATTAGCCGCATGGACGCGGTCATTTCCACCACGCCGCTAGCCGCCAGCTTTGTGCCCAATACAACAGCCGTGGTGCCACATGGTATTGACCTATCGCGCTTTAGCCCTCCGGCGGACAAGCTCAGCGCATGGGCATCATCGGGCCTGCCGGGTCAATACGGCATTGGGGTGTTTGGCCGTGTGCGGCCCGACAAAGGCTCCGACGTCTTCGTGCACGCCATGCTGCAAGCCTTGCCCCAGCTGCCAGGCTGCACCGCCGTCATTGCTGGGTTGGCCCAGCCCCAGTACCAGGCTTACCAGCAAGATTTGCAGCGCCAAATCGACGCCGCAGGCTTGCACGACCGCGTGGTGTTTTTGGGGGAAGTGCCTGCCGGGCAAGTCCACCAGTGGTACCAGCGCTGCTTGCTCTGCGTAGCCTGCCCGCGTTACGAACCCTTTGGCCTCACGCCATTCGAAGCTGCGGCTGCAGGTTGTGCTGTGGTGTGCTCGCGCACCGGCGCGTTTGATCAACTGGCCATTCCTGGCCAAACCGGCGAACTCGTCGAGACCGGCGACGCCGCAGGCTTGGCCCAAGCGGTTCTTAAGGTCATGCAAGACCCCGAGCAAGCCCTGCGCATGGGCCAGGCCGCCCAACAGCGCGTTACGCAGCACTTTAGCCTGGCACAAGAGGCCGCTGGCATCGGTCGTGTTTACCAACAACTCTTTGATAAGGCTGGTCGCGCACAATCCGTCTTATGAACGCATTGCCCTCGCTCTCTAGCGTCACCCTCATCGTAGTCACTTACAACAGTGCCCATTGCTTGCCTGCGCTTCATTCTCTGCTAGGCCAGTGCCCCCACGTGGTGGTGTCAGACAATGCCAGTACCGACGGGGCCGCAGCCCAAGCCCGCCAGCTGTGGCCTCATGCCACGGTGCTGGCCCACTCAAACAACTTAGGCTTTGGCGCGGCCAACAACCAGGCCTTGGCCCAAGTGCACACCCCGTTTGCCCTGTTGCTCAACCCCGACTGCGAACTCTCGGTCAGCCAGCTCCAGCAGTTGCTGCAGGCGGCAGAACAGTTCCCCCAAGCCGCCGTGGTGGCTCCCCAGTTGATCAACGCCCAAGGGCGGCCCGAGGTCAACTACCGCTGGCCCAGCACCTATTGGGCCAGCAAAGGCCCAGCCGCTGCAGGCCCAGCCTGCGTGGGCTTTGTCTGTGGTGCCGCCATGCTGCTGCGCATGCAGTTGTGCCAGCCCACGGGCTTTTTTGATGAAACGTTTTTCCTCTACTACGAAGACGACGACCTGTGCCTGCGCCTCTTTCAAGCGCAGCTGCCCATGGTCATCGTTCCGCAAGTGCAAGCCTTGCACCGCTCGCGCGGCTCGGTCAAAGGCAATGCAACCTACAGAGCCGAATACCTGCGCGGCTACCACCATGCACAATCCAAGTTGCTGTTTGCCGCCAAGCACATCAGCCCGCGCGTAGCTCAAAAACTGCGTGGCCAGTTGGTGTGGCAAACCCTTCTGGCCCTGCCATTTCGTGTGTTGGTGTTCTCACCCAAGCTCATAGCCCGCATGTGGGGGCGCTTGCGTGGGGCCATGCGGTGGACGTTGTTAAGGGGGTTGGCATGACTGTACCGGTCTACGTCATCACCTTGGCATCAGCCACACAAAGGCGCGCGTTTCAACAAGCTCAGGCCCAGCGTTTGGGGTTTAGTCCCACATGGCATCCAGCTATGGGTGTCAACGATTTTCCCGACGAGGTGTTTCTGCAGCACGCTTTTAGCTGGCAGCGGTCCCTCAAAAAAACCGAAGTGGGTTGCTTTATGAGCCATTTGCAAATTTGGCGAACCATAGCTGCCGGCGCTACACCAACCGTTGTTCTTGAGGATGACGTCATTTTGGGAGATGGCTGGTTCGAGACCATTCAAATGTTGGCTAGCCAAGCCCAAGCAGACTTTATATGTTTAGAGGCTTGGGGCAAAAAAGTTTTGGGTGCTGAGCAGACTGTAGGTCACCTTAAGTTACAACGTCTTTATCTTAATAGTGCCGGAGCCGCAGCATATGTGCTCTGGCCAAGCGGGGCTCAGCGTTTACTGTTCCAATACGAGCGGTATGGTGTTGCTTTGGCTGATGCATTCATCAATCAAGTTCACGACTGGAGTGCTTGGCAATTGGTACCAGCTAACGTAGTACAAATGAATGTCGCCCCTTTATATGGTCTACCAGCTCCCGTGCATAGCGACTCATTGATTGCACGAGAAAAGCATCCATCAGCACCCCCCCCAACAATCGGTCTCGTTTTTATGATGAAGTGGCGCCGTCTCAAAGGAGAGCTTAACAAAGCCCTGAGGCGCATAAGTTCATTTTGGCTCGCGAAAAGAGGGTACGTTCCCTACTTGCATCACGATCACCAGTAACTTTTTTTGAGGCCTCACATGCTCCCTTTTTGGAAGCTTGTTTTTTTAATTAGTCCCGTCATCACACTGGTCCTTCCTAGCGGCCATTTCATTGGCCCATTTCTCATGGCCTGGGCGGGTTTGTTTTACCGGCGACAAGCTGTTGACCAATCCCCCATTGCGGTGGGGCCCATCAAAACTTCTTGGGTGTGGATGTTGGGGGGGTTTGGTGTTTTGATAGTGACCGGTGTGAGTTTGGCCATTGCTCATTCAAACCATGCGGGGCATTATGAAATGTATGTCCCCTTTGTTTTGTTTCCCGGTATTGCTTTACTTATCCGAGCTGGAAAGTGGCGAGCCGAGCCTTGGTTAATTTCGGTCGCCATAGGCGCGTTATTGGCATTTGCTTTTGCGGTGTACCAGGTCTTTGAGCAAAACATCGGCAGAGCAATGGGTTTTGTTGGTAACGAGATCCCATTTGGCAATACCGCCATTGTCCTAGGTGCTGTGGCGTTAGTAGCGGGTGCCATGTTTCCATTTGCTGGCGACCGAGCGCATTGGAAACGGTGGTTTCTTCTTTTTGCTGGTATGGCAGGGGCAGGGGCTTCCTTGCTCAGTGGTTCTAAAGGTGGCTGGTTGTCGTTGTTCATCATCGGTCTAGCGGTGGCTTATTTGACGACACATCAGTGGCCTATGTTGCGTCGGCACTTCGCGGCGCTGGCTGTTATAGCGTCTTTAGTTATCGCAGGCTTGTTAGCGCCATCGCATGTGGTCAAAGATCGTGTGGAATCAGGTCTCAAAGGTGGTTGGCATTGGGTTCAGACGGGTGAAGTCACAGAAGGCTCCGTCAGCATGCGTTTTGAAATTTGGAAACTCAGCCTGAGAATGATTGCTGAGGAACCATGGTGGGGGCACGGATCCGTGGGTGCACGTGAGCGTTGGCACGTCCTCTTGAATGAAGGGAAAGCGCATCAATCTTTGGTTGATTTGGTCAAGGCGAATCCTAAATTCAGCACCGCAGACAATGAGATGTTGGGCGCGCTAAAAGGCGGAGGCCTGTTGGGTATGCTGGGCTTGTTGGCAGGGTATGTAGGGGTTTGGATGGCCTTCTGGCTGTGGCGAAGGCATGAGGACGCCCAGATCAAAACCCTCAGCACGATTGGCCTTTTATTGGTGCTGATGTATCTGGAATTTGGGTTGACCGTATCTGTTTTTGGTATCAATGTCTTTAGGTCTGTTTTTGTTACCCTGACGGTGGTCTTGTTGGCCTTCATTACGGTTCGCAGCCAGTTTTTGAAGGAGCGCCCATAAACAAGACCACTTTGTGCGTCACCATGGGGCGACGACCTGAACTCTTGAGGCAAACCTTGTCTTCTTTGCTGTCGCAATTCGATTTTGAGCACATCATTGCAATCAACGACTTCAGGGACGATGCAACCAATGAGGTCTTCAAAACCATGTGCCCGCAAGGTGAACTCATTAGCTTGGATCAGCAGTTGGGGCACCATGCGGCGGTGGATCACATGTATCAGCGGGTCAATACCCAGTGGATTTTTCATACGGAAGACGATTGGCAATTCAGCCGGCCTATTGACTTGAATCGCTTACACGAAACCATCTCGATGAACCCATGGATGACGGGTATTTGTTTGCGAAGTGAGGCGGATTTTGAGCTCTGCGAAGCAGATCAACGCCGAGTTGTTTATGAACAGCACAACGAATTTCCGCTGTATCGACTGGACGCCATGCACAAACAGTGGCATGGCTATACGTTTAATCCTCATTTGGCACCTGTCAGTGTTTGGAAACGTTTCGGACCTTTTTCGAGTTTTAAAAAAGAGCGCCATATCTCTAGGGCGATTCGAAAATCGGGGCTGGTGATGCCTTACTTGGTTGATGGTGGATGCAAACACATTGGACGGGACAGCAGTGTGTCTAACAAGCCACCGCTTTCGTCGTTTTGGTCTCGTTTGTTTAGATAAGCCAATGTCTTCGTCTTTTAAAACACGCATTTGCGCCGCAGTTCATGCTTGGCGTCTTCGTCGCCATGCTGCAGTGGTGCAACAGCTCAGCCAAGCGCTTTTACAAGTAAAGGATCCCATCCCCTGCTTCGTTGTTTGTTACAACAATGCCGCGCACGTTCAGCAGATGGTCCAACAGTTAAACGCCAAAGGTCTGACCCCGATTATCTTTGACAACGCATCTACTTGCGCCGTCACCCGCGAATGGCTCCACCGCATTCACGAAAAGCAAGCGTTCGTTATCCATGTTGGTAAGAATCTTCGACACAAGGTGGGGTTTTTGCCTGGTATCTACGACCGCATGCCCGAGGTTTTTGCTTATACAGATCCTGATCTGTTGTTCGATGGTCATCTGCCTTCAGACTTTTTGCTGCAGCTGAAGTCTTTGACCCTGGAGTACCGAGTCTTCAAGGCCGGTTGTGCGTTGACTTTGGATTCGGCCAAGCTCGATCCGCACCTGACCATTCAAAAAAGCAAATGCGGCAGCATGCCTTTTTCTGCCAAGTACACGGTCTTTGATTGGGAGAGTCAGTTCTGGAGGTTCCCACTCCAAAGAAGCGATGCGTTGAAGGTTTTCGCTGCTTCGGTTGACACCACCTTTGCCGTTTATAACAAGAGCCAATTCAAGGGTTCGTTCATGGACGGTGTGCGTGTGGCCGGGGCCTTTGCGGTGATCCACTTGTCTTGGTACCCAGAGCTTAACAACATGAGCGCAGAAGAAAAAGCCCTCTACGCATCGGGCAACAAGTCATCAACGTGGGTTTGAGCAAAAACCAAAGGACTGACTATGGAACTGAGAGAACGAAGGTTTGTTGATGAGTTCTCCTACTTCCAAGATACCAACTCACCGGCGTTTCCGGTCTCTTATCTTTATCCCAAAGATCTTGATGATGACGGTATCGATGAGGTTTTCTTCGTTGCGTTTGATACTCAGCCGAACTCCTCAGAAACCTACACCGATACAAATATTTAT
>CALBWZ010000446.1 GCA_937893415.1 uncultured Comamonadaceae bacterium
TCCACCCAGCTGAACATGAAACAAAAGAATGCCGCAACGCCGACGCCTGCCTTGATGAGGGGTAAGAAAATGCGTACAAAAAACTTAGGAAAACTGTAGCCGTCAACGTAGGCGGTTTCGTCAATTTCACGCGGAATTCCGCTCATAAAACCTTCCAAAATCCACACAGCCAAAGGCACGTTAAATATGAGGTGTGCTAAAGCTACTGCTATGTGTGTGTCCATCAAACCAGCGGTTGTGTACAGCTGAAAGAAGGGCAGCAAAAACACAGCCGGTGGGGTCATGCGGTTGGTGAGCAACCAAAAGAAGACGTGCTTGTCACCAATGAAGCGGTAGCGTGAGAATGCATAAGCTGCTGGCAGCGCCACACTCAGCGAAATAACCGTGTTCATGGCCACATAAATCAGGCTGTTGACATAACCCATGTACCAAGATGGGTCAGTGAATATGGTGATGTAGTTGTCCCACGTAAAATTCAAGGGCAACAAGGTAAAGCTAGACACAATCTCATTGTTGGTCTTAAAGCTCATGTTGATCATCCAATAAATGGGCAACAAGGCAAACAGCAGGTACAGCGATAGACCTATGCGTTTGATCCCTAGGTTTTGTTTGTTAAGCATGCTGACTGTCCTTGTTGGCTGCGCCAGTGTTTTGCATCCAGTTGTAGAGCACGTAGCACATCAACAAGATAATTAAAAAATACACCAGGGAGAACGCCGCAGCAGGCCCAAGGTCAAATTGCCCCACCGCTTTTTGTGTCAGATACTGGCTAAGGAATGTCGTCGAGTTACCTGGACCACCACCTGTTAGTACAAAGGGTTCTGTATAAATCATGAAGCTGTCCATCAAGCGCAGCAGCACCCCAATGACCAACACACTCTGCATTTTTGGCAACTGAATGTAGCGAAACACGGCCCATTTGCTAGCGCCATCAATTTGAGCAGCGTGGTAGTAGGCGTCAGGTATTGAGCGCAAGCCGGCATAAGCGAGCAGGGCCACCAATGGTGTCCAGTGCCACACGTCCATGATCAACACAGTCAGCCAAGCGTGTAGCGGGTTGCTGGTGTAGCTGTAGTCAATGCCCAGGTACAACAAACTAGCACCTAGTAAGCCAATGTCTGAGCGGCCAAAAATTTGCCAAATGGTGCCCACAACGTTCCAAGGAATGAGCAAGGACAAGGCCACAACCACCAAGGTCGCTGATGCACGCCAGCCTGTTGCAGGCATGCACAGAGCAATGGCTATACCCAGTGGAATTTCAATGGCCAACACCCAAAAAGAAAACTTTATTTGACGCCATAACGCGCTGTGCAGCTCGCTGTCACGCATGGTTTCAACAAACCATTCGGTGCCTACAAATACACGCCTATCCGGAGAAATGATGTCTTGTACCGAGTAGTTGACTACAGTCATCAATGGCAATATAGATGAAAAAGCTACGCAAATTAGGACTGGCAAAATCAGCCACCATGCCGCGTTGTTATAAGGTTTTTGCATCATGTGACCAATTCTTCGTTGATGTAGTAGCAGGTGTTTTCATTGAGCACGTTGAGACCAATCAAGGTGCCTACTTGCGCTGGTATGTCTGATTTGTTTTGGCGTGTCTTCAACACCGCACCTTCGACCGCACATGTAATGAGGTAGTAAGTGCCCACGTCTTGCACGCGTGTGACGGTTGCTTGCAACTCATTACTCTGACCTGATGGGGTGGTTTGTAGGTGTTCTGGACGAATGCCAACAGTTACTGGGCCAGTCGCCAGCGTTTGATTGCTTGGTATTTGCAGCAGTTGCCCTGCCATGTTGATACTGCGTTCGGTGGTGACATCTGCACTGATAAAGTTCATACCAGGGGAGCCAATAAAGTGGCCAACAAATGTATGGGCTGGACGCTCGAAAAGATCTTGTGGTGATCCAACTTGAACAGCTCGTCCTTGCGACATGACCACAACTTTGTTGGCAAATGTCAGTGCCTCCACTTGGTCGTGTGTCACGTATATCAGCGTGAGTTTTAGCTCGTTGTGGATTTGCTTGAGTTTGCGCCGCAGCTGCCACTTTAAGTGTGGGTCAATCACTGTGAGTGGCTCATCAAACAGTATCGCGCTCACGTCTGGCCTGACCAATCCTCTGCCCAGCGAAATTTTCTGTTTGACATCTGCGCTTAAGCCTGACGCACGTTGTTGCATGATGGGACCCAGTTCCAGCATCTCTGCAATGTCATGAATGCGTTTTTGAATGTATTGGGCATCCACCTTGCGGTTGCGCAGCGGAAAAGCCAGGTTGTCAGCCACTGTCATGGTGTCGTAAATGACGGGGAACTGGAACACTTGCGCAATGTTGCGCTCTTGGGGGGTTTGATGGGATACATCTTTTCCGTCAAATAGCACAGTCCCCTCTGAAGG
Organism: uncultured Comamonadaceae bacterium; assembly: GCA_937893415.1. Lineage (GTDB taxonomy): Bacteria > Pseudomonadota > Gammaproteobacteria > Burkholderiales > Burkholderiaceae_C > RS62. The sequence continues at coordinate 2,400 of CALBWZ010000446.1, forward strand.
GGCCAACAACCCAGACATGATATTGAGCATGGTGCTTTTACCGCAACCCGATGGCCCGAGCAAAGCGTAAGCGCCACCGTCCTCAAACCGCATATCCATGTGGTGGAGCGCATAGTCTGCCGGCCCAGTTGGGTTGGCTTTGTATGAGTGCGCCAGTTGTAAATCTATTTGTGCCATGTGGTTGTTTGTCTATGCGTTGTTGTGTGGGGCGTGGCTCAGGTTGCCAGCCTTGTCAAACACGAAGGTGCGGTTGGGCTGCAAGTAGACATTGGTTTGGCTACCCAGTTGCATGTTTTGCACGCCAGATACCTGCGCCACTAGCGGGCCTAATGCGGTACTCAAGTGAATGAATGTGTCTGAGCCAGAGATTTCAGACAGCTCAACGCGCGCTGCTACCGCCACACCATCAGTGCCTTGGTCTAAGGTCACGGCATTAGCACGCAAGCCGACGCTGACGGGGCCTGATGCCTTGTTGTATTGTGCAATTCGGATGGTGATTGCTGAGCCTAAATCCAAAACACCATCTGTGCTTGTTGCGCTTAAGACATTCATGGGTGGGTCGCTAAAGGCGGTGGCAACCTGAACATTCATTGGACGCTGAAACACCTCATTGGTAGGACCGTATTGCAACAGCTTGCCCTCGTACAACACAGCGGTATGACCGCCCAGCAGCAATGCCTCACCGGGTTCAGTTGTGGCGTACACGATGGTTGAGTTGCCCACATCAAATACGGCGGTGAGTTCCTCGCGTAATTCCTCTCGCAGTTTGTAATCCAAGTTGACCAACGGCTCGTCTAGCAATGTAAGGGGAGCGGCTTTTATAAGCGCTCTTGCCAAAGCCACGCGTTGCTGCTGACCGCCAGACAATTCGGCTGGTAAGCGCTGCAAGAACTGGCTGATGTGCAAGCGATCAGCAATATCATTGACACGTTGCGTGATGCTGGCAGGTGTGTCACGCCCAGCCAGCTTGAGTGGTGAGGCGATGTTGTCGAACACCGACATAGACGGGTAGTTGATGAACTGTTGGTACACCATGGCTATATTGCGTTCACGAACAGAGCGACCGGTCACATCTTATCCGTCAAACAGCAAGCTGCCTTTGCTGGGTTTGTCTAGACCTGCCATCACGCGCATCAAAGAGGTTTTGCCAGCTTGTGTGGCTCCCAGCAGCACGGTTAGGCTGTTTGGTTTGAGCACCATATCCAGCGGGTAGATGTGTGTGTGGCCATCAACGATGGTGCTGATCTGTTGTAGCTCTAGGCTCATGCTGACTCACTTCTGTGCACCGGTGCGCTGTATATTCGTTTGCTCATGAGCGATATGTTCTTTTGTGTTCGTAAACCATCTATTTTTTTCGTTTGGTGCATGTTAATGGGTTTTATTTCTTCGGTTTATAGGTGTTTACCCTTTTATATGTTCCTTTCTGTTCGGTTATCGTCCTCTTCATGCATGACACACACGTTTTCAACCTTCATACAGCTTTCACACCCAATGTGCGCCAGCAAGCCATTGTTGAGGAGGTCAAACGCCATGGAGCGGTCACCATCGAGTCCTTGTCGTCACGCTTTGACGTGACGCTACAAACGGTGAGACGTGATGTTCAGCGTTTGGCTGAATTTGGTTTTTTGGCGCGGTTTCATGGCGGTGTGTGTATGCCGGTGTCGACTACTGAAAACGTCAACTACATGCGGCGCCAAGCGATGCAGGCCAATGGCAAGCAGCGTATTGCTCAAGCTGTTGCCGCACGTATTCCCAATGGGTGTTCATTGATTTTGAATATTGGCACCACGACAGAAGCCATTGCGCAGGAACTGCTTCAGCACAAGGGCTTGCGTGTCATTACCAACAATTTAAATGTGGCTGCAACTCTCAGCGCGAACGAAGACTGCGAGGTCATTGTTGCAGGTGGTGTTGTTCGTGCGTTAGACCGCGGTATCACTGGCGAGGCCACGGTAGACTTTATCCGTCAGTTCAAGGTGGACATCGGTCTAATTGGTATCAGCGGCATTGAAGATGACGGCACCTTGCGCGACTTTGACTTCAGAGAAGTCAAGGTGGCCAAAGCCATCATTGCCAACTCACGTCAAGTGTGGCTGTGTGCCGACAGCACCAAGTTTTCTCGTCCCGCGATGGTCGAGCTGGGCCGTATTGACGAGTTGGATGTGGTGTTTACAGACATGACGCCGCCGCCACTGTTCTCTGACCTCATGGACAACGCCGGCGTTGAATGCGTGGTTGCCGCTTGAAGCTGCGCTGTGCAGCCAAAAGCACCGTAACAAGCCTTACATTTTTGGAGTTTTATACATGTCATATTTGATTGCCTTAGACCAAGGAACCACCAGTTCAAGGGCCATTCTGTTTAAAGACAACGGTGACATTGCCGCCAGTGCCCAGCAAGAGTTTGAGCAAATTTTCCCTAATCCAGGCTGGGTTGAGCACGACCCGTTTGCCATTTGGAATACCCAGCTTGCCGTGCTGGTCAAGGTGTTGGGTACAAGTGACATCAACCCCAGTGACATTGCCGGCGTTGGTATTACCAACCAACGCGAAACCACGCTGGTGTGGCACAGGCGCACAGGCCAACCCATCTACAACGCCATCGTGTGGCAAGACAGACGCACCACATCTATTTGTGATGGCTTGCGCGAAAAAGGATTGCTGGACACAGTACGCAGCAAAACAGGTCTGCTGTTAGACCCGTATTTTTCAGGCACCAAAATTCGCTGGATACTCGACCGCGTCGACGGCGCGCAGGCTTTGGCCGACCAAGGCGACTTGGTATTTGGCACAGTGGATACATGGCTTATTTGGCAATTAACAAGTGGCAAGCGCCACGTTACAGATGTGAGCAATGCGTCGCGCACCATGTTGTTCAACATCCATACAGGACAATGGGACGACAGCTTGTTGGCCGAGCTCAATATCCCCCGCAGCATGCTGCCAGAGGTGTTGGCATCAAGTGCCGAATTTGGCTTTACAGACGCCAACATCGTTGGTCATCGCTGGCCTATTGGTGGTGTGGCTGGTGATCAGCAGTCGGCTGTATTTGGTCAAACTTGTTTTGAGCCAGGGCAGGCTAAAAATACGTACGGTACTGGCTGCTTCATGCTCATGCATACCGGCGATCAAGGTTTGGCCAGCGCCAACGGCTTGATCACTACGCGCTTGGCGCAATGGGGCGCTACGCCCTCGTATGCATTGGAAGGCAGCGTGTTTATGGCTGGTGCTGTTGTGCAGTGGCTGCGAGACGGTTTGGGTGCCATTGATGCCAGCGCTGACGTACAAGCCTTAGCCTCCAGCGTGCCCGATAGCGGCGGCGTCATCATGGTCCCGGCCTTTACGGGTTTGGGCGCACCTTATTGGTTGCCTGATGCACAGGGGAGCATTACAGGACTGAGCCGTGGCACGACCATGGCACACATTGCCAGAGCTGCTTTAGAGAGCATTGCCCTGCAAAGCACCGCATTGTTGCAAGCCATGAGCAAAGATGCGTTGTGCCATGGTGGGCAAGCCGTTACGGAACTGCGTGTTGACGGCGGCGCCTGTGTTAATGATTTGCTGATGCAAATGCAAGCTGACCTGGCCGGTGTATCTGTGGTGCGTCCTCAAGTTGTAGAAACCACGGCTCTAGGCGCGGCGTATCTTGCAGGGCTGCATGTTGGGATATACCAAGACTTGGACCAGCTGAAGTCCCAGTGGCGTGTGCAGCGCGTGTTTGAGCCGCAGTGGTCAACAGACCAGGCTCAAGCAAAAATGGCCCAGTGGGAGCGAGCAGTGGCGGCTTTAACCTAACTTGGCTGCAGTAGGACAAGCGCGTATCAAGCCACTTCAGCCCAGCAAGCAACCAAGCTTGCACGCTATTTACAATAGCAGTTATGCAAGCTTTAACTGATTTATACGCCTACCTCCTGCAGACCTCTAGCGACCCCAAGATTTGGTTGAGCCAAGTCTTTGTGGTGGTGTTGTTCATTGTGTTGTGTAATTTTGTTTTGATGCGTTTCATAGAGGCCTCTGAGAAGGTGTTTGCCAAAACCAAGTCCTTGTGGGACGACGCGCTGCTAGACGCCGCGCGCATCCCGGTGCGTTTGTTCGTGTGGACGATTGGGTTGACAGTAGCTGCGAAGGTGTTGGACAACGCCACCCAAAGCTCCCTGCTCGAGTTGTGGCCAGAAGTGCGCAGCATGTCCTACATTGTGATCGTCTCAATGTTTTTCACGCGTTTTATCCGCTTTGCAGAAACCAATTTGGTAGACGAGCAGCGCCGTGCCGCGCCTATGGACAAAACCACAGCCACTGCCATTGGCAAGCTGCTGCGTTTGAGCGTGGTGATTACAGCGTTTTTAGTGGCTTTGCAAACGTTGGGCTATTCAATTTCAGGCGTATTGGCCTTTGGTGGCGTAGGCGGTGTCGCGGTAGGCTTTGCCGCAAAAGATTTATTGGCAAACTTTTTTGGCGGCCTCATGTTGTACCTTGACAAGCCATTTTCTGTGGGCGATTGGATACGTTCACCTGATCGTGACATTGAAGGCACCGTAGAGGATATAGGCTGGCGCCTCACGCGCATTCGCACCTTTGACAAAAGGCCCTTGTACATCCCTAACTCTATGTTTGCCTCCATCATTGTGGAGAACCCATCGCGCATGGCGCACAGACGTATTTATGAAAACATAGGCATTCGCTATGAAGACGCACACGTCTTGCATGCTGTGGTGAACGATGTGCGTGCGATGCTGAAAAGCCACCCTGATATAGCCCAACAGCAAACGCAAATTGTGCATTTCAACGCTTATGCAGCATCGCATTTAGAGTTCATGGTGTATGTGTTCACGACCACAACGGATTGGTTGCAATTTCACGCCATCAAGGAAGACGTGCTGACGCGGATCATGGCGATTGTGGACAAGCACGGCGCTCAGTTCGCTTACCCCACCCAAACGCTGCATATCGCCAACGAGGTGGGCTTGGCGGAGCTGCAACACGCGCAACCTGCAGCCTAGGCTGCATACCAATGCGCCAATTGTCTGTTCATGACGTACCGACGTTGGGTGCTGGTTTAGGCACTTCTTTTTGCGGTACGCGTTGCAGCTGCTTGGCAATAAAACCTTTGTCGATTGCGTTCTTCCACCACCAAAATAGGCGTGAGCAAGCGGCCCAGCGGCCCCAAGTCGCAAGGGCACTTCCGTTGCTTAAATTCAGCAAGTTCAATGTGCGCTTTGGAGGTTTAAATGCCACCAGCGAACGTCTGTTGGCACTGGCCACCAGGTTGCGCCGTAAGGGCGGGCCCGCCCTTTCGGCGTATACGCCGCTTCTTGGATGCGGGTAAGGCGTGCTGGCACTGGCATCACCGACGGCAAAGACGTTGGGGTGGGAGTGTGATTGGCCGTACTCGTTCACGCGAATGTAGCCGTAGTCGTTCAGTGACAAGCCAGACGGCGTCAATACGGTGGGCGCATGGCCACCTGTTGCAAGAATCGCCAAGTCGCATTTCAAACGCAGGCCGCCGTGCAAACTGAGCGCATCGCTGGTCAGCCCGACACAATGTTGCTCAATCACCTGAACCCCTGCACGCTTAAGGACTTCTCTGGTCAGCCGTTTGGCCATGGGCGAGTAGTTGTGCAACAGGCCCCGCGTGCCAGCTATCAGTGTGAGTCCAGCTTTGGTTTGACTCAGCGACAGTGCCTTTGCCACTGCCAAAATAATTTCCACACCTGATGCACCAGCGCCCACGACGACCACACTTTGAGGCTTTTGGCGAAGACGTGCCAGCACTGCCGGCCATTGGGTTGCAAAGTCATCAATAGGATGAATACACAGGCCATGTTCAGTTGCGCCTGGGATGCGCCTATCGAGCTCAAGCTTGTTCACGGCCCTGCCGATGTCTATCGATAAAGTATCAAAAGAAATCTGTTTTCCGGTGTCTAGTGTGATGACTTGGCTTGCAGCGCTGATGTGTTGTGCGCTGGCTTGTATCCAATTGACTGCGTTATTTTTGAGCAAGCGTGCCACGTGCAACTCACACTGAGCTCGTTGGTACTTGCCCGCTATAAGACCTGGCAACATCCCACTGTAAATGTGCTCAGCCCGTGGCGTAACTACTGTGAGTTGTGCGTTCGGGGCGGCCGATTGCTGCCAATGTTTGATGATGTAGACGTGTGCATGACCGGCACCCAGAAGAACTATTTGTTTTGTGGCGTTCAAAATGACCTGCTTAAATGGAGGGCGAAAATTTAATTTTTAATTATATATTTGAAACTATTTTGCACGTTTTACATAGTGAGGACTTTTGGACTAACAAAGACGGTTGCGTTCTTTTATTTCGCCGGTGTTTGCCAGCGTAAATTGTTGACCCAACCCAGCGCTTGTTCTTGTGTGTTGTCGGTATCTGCGCCAACAGCTATAGCGCTGACTGGTGGGACCACTTGGGCCTCGTCACCAAAGAGTTTTAAAAAATCATCCGACAAATTGCGGCGTTGTGTAGTCCACTCATTCAGCACGCTGGTATTGGTCTGCAGCACCATGTAGCGCACCCGCTGTGTATATGGATTTGCACCCGTCGTACCGATGGGGTATCGGTTGTCCCAGATATAGCAAATGGTGGCTGCGGGTAGGTCAAGCGCGCTGGTGCTGCGGGCGATGCGCAGCAGCAAACGCTCACCCCAAGGCACGCTACCATCTTTGTGGGCAAAACTGACACACACCTTGAGTGCAGCATCGTCGCCAGATTTCGCTTGAAGGTTGGCTGTAGACAGGGCTGTGTCTAAGCGCCATTGCCAACTGATCACCCCCGCAGGCCATGGCCCCTTTTGTAGCAAGTGGCCATAGCTCGCATTGCTGTGTATGCGAACGGCCGGCGCAGTTGTGTTTGGCGCGTTGGCAACGCTGATAACGGGCGCGGCGACGCCCTTGTCTGTTGGCAGGCCAACACGCTCCCACTGGGTGTTTATTTGACCTGTTGCATTGAGCAGCGGTGCGGGTACTTGCGCGGTTACGGCTATCGGCGACGACGCATGGGCATATGCCACACCCGCCGTAAGAAGCGCTGTCAAAACAGTGGTGGGGTTCATATTGGCTGTTGGTTTATAAGTCGCGTAGACCCGAACGAATACGGGTCAGACTGGTGACGGTACACAGCGCTGAAAACACAAAGGCGAGGGTTGGAAAATACGATGGCCACAGGCACATTGCTACAAAAAAAACCAGCGTTTCTGTGGCTTCAGTCAGGCCGCCTAAAAAGTAAAACGACTTGTCGGCTCGGGTGACGGTAGCCGTTGGCGCTGTGGGGTTTGGTGCGTGTTTAGGCTGTAGATTAGATGCGTGGGATGTGTGTGCATTTTGCTTTTCACGCATAACAGCATAGGCTAGGAAACTGGTGCCAGTGCTTATAAATGCGGCCAGTAGACACGCAGCTGCCAAGGCGTTTCGCGCGGGGTCAGCCCACGCAAACGCCAGCGGAATAGCCGCATAAAACCAAAAATCTAAACTTATGTCCAGAAAGCCACCCGCATCACTGGGTTGGCCAAGCCTGGCCACAGCCCCGTCTAGGCCATCGCATAGGCGCGAGAGCAACAGCACGCACAAGCCAAGCACGTACATCTGGTTGACAATGGCCACGGCGCTGGCCATGCCCAAGCCCCAGCCCCACCAAGTCAGCGTGTTGGCACATACGCCAAGGCCGTGTAGTGCGTCAGCTAAGCTGCTGATTAGTGGGCGAATGGCCTTTTGTGTGTAGTTGTCTAGCATGTGAACGTGCCCGGTGGCTCAGCAGCAAGCAAGCGGGTCAGTGTGCCACTGCTTTCAACATCTTGTACATCGTGTGTCACCACCAAGGTGGGTACGCCGCTGGCCTTTAATGTGCTGAAGACCCACGTGCGCAATCGCTGGCGCAAGTCGGCGTCTAATGTTGCAAATGGCTCATCTAGCAACAGTGCTTTCGGTTGAGCCAACAGTGCGCGCATCAGTGCCACGCGGGTCCGCTCGCCACCTGACAGCTGGTGAGGCCAGCTGTGAGCCTTGTGACTCATCTCAATACCAGCCAAAGCATTCTGTGCAGCCTCAGTGCGTTGGGCTTTGCTGAGGGCGTGACGTGGCACGCCAAATAGCAAGTTGTCTAAAACGTTGAGTTGCGGAAACAACAAGTCGTCTTGAAACATCATGCCAATGCGCCTGAGATGCGCGGGCGTGTGGTCCAGTGCCGTTGCGTCCAGTTTGATGTGCCCTTGGTAGGTCATAGGCGCGTGCAGTTGACCAGCAATGGCCAATAACAAACTGCTTTTGCCGCTGCCGCTTGGCCCCATCAGCGTGTGCACACTGCCCGCCTCTACGCTTAAGCGTATGTCGCGCAGCAGCGGGGTCTGGCCAATGAGACCCAAGGTGTCGATGTGGATGTCTAAACGCATGCGCAATTAATAGGTATAAGGTGTGCGCTTAGCCCACAGGTGGGCCAAGCCAAAAGCCACCACTGGCAGCACTATTTGTAGCAGCCCGAAAGCAGATGCTGTGTCACGTTGTCCGCCGCTGGCCAGCGTGACGGCTTCTGTCGTGATGGTCGTCACACGTCCAGCCCCCAGCATTTGTGTGGGTAGGTACTGGGCCACACTGACTGCAAAACCAACTGCCCATGCATTGAGTATGGCGGTCTTTAGCATTGGCCATTTCACGCCAAAGAGATAGCGACATGTTGGCACGCCAAGGCTGGCGCTGACCCATGACAAACGCTGGTTAAAGCTGAGGTAGGCTGGGCTCAACATCAGGACGGTGTAAGGCAGCACAGCCAATGTGTGGGCCGCGCCAACGCCGACCCAACTGGCATCTATCCCCACCACGGTGGCAGCTTGGTGCAGTCCTGACAACCACAACACAGGCGGCAAAACCAACAGGCCATACAGCGCAGGTCTTAAGGCCAGCTCCAGACGAGGCGGTGCGGCTTCTAGCCACGCCAGCGTCCACAGCATCGCGGCAATGCTACTCATGGATGCCAAGCTACAAGTCGTGCGCAAGGCCTCTGAACTGATGAGCGCTTGCGCCCATGCGCCCAGGTGCCACTGCTGTGGCCACACATTGGGAAAGGGCCAGTACAAGGTCAAGCTGGCTGTTGCCAAAGCCAACACAATCGCCACATACACGCCGCTAAAGCATCTCCAAAAAGCGACTGCAGACTTGTGCTGGTGTGTGGTGTGCCCCGCACGGGTTGGGACATTATTTGAAAAGTTGTGGTGGCCGCGGGTGTTCAAGCGCTGCCAACCCTGCCAGCGCAAGGCCAGCCACGCCAGGAATGCGCACGCAGCACCTGCAACACTCAGCAGCCAAGCTGCAGCTATGCCGGTGCTGGCCATCCGTGGGTCGGGGTCTTGCAACCACTGCCATGCCAGCGTCGCCAGCGTTGGCGGCTGGTTGGGGCCAATGACCAAGGCCATGTCTACTTGGCTGATGCCATAGGCAAACATGGCCGTTAATGGCCAGCCAAGTCTGGGCAACAGCATGGGCCACATGATGCGCTGCCAAGTTTGACGCGGGCTGTAGCCAAGGCATGTCGCGGTGGTCATGGCGCGCCTCAGCGTCTGTTGCATATCGGGGCGTTGCAGCTGCGTGGCCAGGCTCCACAGTAAGAAAGGCAGCTCTTTTCCGATGAGTACAGCGCACAAGCCCAAGCCCAAGGCATCATTGACCAACGGCCAATCTGGTGGCCACTGCCAGCCGCTTAAACCCGGTGACACCACACGTACCAGCCAACCACTGGGTGCAATCAGCCACACAATACCAATGGCAAAAGCCACGTGTGGCATGGCCAACATAGCCGGTAGCCAGCGTGTAAAACGCTGCCATGACCGGTTGGTTTGTCCTTTTGCAACCCACAAATAAAACACCAACCACCTCGCTAGACCAACACAAGCGGCTACTGAGAGCAATGATGTGATGAGACTCAGTAACAGCGCAGTCCACGTGCTGGGGTGTCGTAGCAAGGCGTCCCATGCGTGATGAGAAGCACCTTGCAGGGCAGCGTGTCCAAGCGCTGCGACTAAGGGGATACCCAAGGCCAGCATCAAGGCACTGCGCATGAAAAACAAGCCCGCGCGGCTGAAAGTGTAGGAGGATACCGTCACGGGAGGTTTGTGGTGTGCAACAGCGTTGGGTTGGCGTTTAAGTTGATATGTAAGCCGGTGTTCTATGTGGCGTCTGAGTCAAGGTTTACGGCTATTGGCCGTAGCGCTGAATCCATGCCGTCTCAAGTGCGCCCACCCACGACACATGCGGTTCGCCCAATGTGGGTGCTGTGTTGACCAGTGCACCGCCTGTGTTGCCGCTGGTAGCTGCTGCAAAAGCGGCTTGTCCTGCTGCATCTAGCGACTGTAGGTTCAGCACGGTGGGGTCACCCCACACACGGATATCAGATTTACGAGCCTGAGCCAACGGCGATAACAAGAAGTTAGCGACCACTTGTGCACCTTGGGGCGCATTGGCATTTGTTGGAATGGCTACAAAATGGGTGTTGCCAATGGTGCCGCCGGTATGTTGGTAACTGTAGGTCGACGCGGGTAGTTTGCCCGCGGCAACCTCCGCACTGGCCTCAACCGGGTTGAAGGTCAAGCCCAGTAGCAGCGACCTGTCGGATACGCCTTGGGCAATGTGAGCCACGCTGCTGGGAAATTGTTGACCGCTGCGCCACAGGTTTGGGTGCAGGGCATCAAGGTAGGTCCACAGTGGCGCAGTGGCTTGTTTGAAAGCAGCGTCTGTCACCGGTTGATCAAGCAATGTGCGTCGTGGGTTGAGCTCAAGCAGCAACTGCTTTAAAAATGTGGTCCCATGAAACTCTGGCGGGCGCGGATAAGTGATGCGCCCTGGCTGTTTGGCGGCGAGTTGAGCCAACTCTTGTGCGTTGCGCGGTGGCGTGGGGAGTAGCTGTTTGTCAGCATAAAAGGTGAGCTGAGCCATGCCCCAAGGCGACTCTAAGCCGTCTGTGGTTTCACCAAAATCTTTCAGTGTGGTGGGCTTGCCTGCAGTGTCTACGTGCACAAAGTTGGGCAATGCTTGCGCAAAGGGGCCGAACAGCAGGCCTTCTCGTTTGAGGGTGGCAAAATTTTCGCCATTGACCCACATGAGGTCTGCTGACCCATTGTTCCGCTTGCCAGCGGCCACTTCGCCGCGCACTCTGGCGATGGTCTCAGCAATGTCTGCCACCTTGACGTGAACCAACTTCACGCCGTATTGCGTTTGCACTTGCTCGCCAACCCACCGGAGGTAGGCGTTGATACGCTCGCCACCACCCCATGCGTTGAGATAAACAGTCTGACCCTTGGCGTCTTTTTCAATGTCTGACCAAGACTGTGCGCCTGTTGCGGCGATGGCGATGTTGACTGTCATTAGGGAAGTCAGCGACAACCATGAGGCGACGGCTAGTCCCAGGGTGCTGCGGCGTGTGAGGAAATAACGTGACATGGTCTGGAGGGTCCTGGGTATGAAAGACAGTGGTGTTGGTGAGTAAATTGAGTCGGCGGTGTGATTGCGTGTGTCAGTGCATACGTTGGGCCTAGTCCCTAGGTTACAGTGAAGTGAATGCACCGTGTTGAGGCCTGTAACTTGCAGTAGATCATTATCGAATAGGGGTGTGAACGTTTTGATGCCAGCTTTAATTTAACCTAGGTTTTGCCGTATGAATTCTCCCACTGCACACAGCAGCCGCCCACTGTCGTTGCTTATAAAGCTACTCATCGTTGCTGTAGTGGTTGTTGCGCTGTGGGTGTATGCCCGCAGCGATGCCAGCCAATGGCTAAGCCTTGCCTCGCTGAAGGCGCACGCAGCAGGTTTGGCTTCTTGGCGAGTTGATCAGCCTTGGGCCGCTGCGGCAACTTTCTTTGTCGTCTATGTCCTGGTGACCGCTGTGTCGCTGCCCGGCGCTGTGTGGCTTACCCTGGCTGGGGGTGCGTTGTTTGGCCTCTGGCAAGGTTTGTTGTTGGTGTCTTTCGCGTCAACCACGGGGGCCACACTGGCGATGCTGGCTGCGCGGTTTGTGTTAGGTGAGACGGTGCAGCGCCGCTTCGGCGAGCGCTTGCGGTCAGTCAACGATGGGATTGCCAAAGACGGTGCGTTTTACTTGTTCAGCTTGCGCTTGGTGCCGGTGTTGCCATTTTTCCTCATCAATTTACTGATGGGACTTACCCAGTTGCCAGCACGTACTTTTTATTGGGCCAGTCAGGTGGGCATGCTGCCAGGTACAGTCGTGTATGTGCTGGCGGGTACGCAATTGGTTCAAATTGACAGCCTCAGCGGAATTGCTTCTCCGGGTTTATTGGGCTCGTTCGTGATGCTGGCAATGTTCCCTTGGGTGGCTAAATGGTTTGTTGCCCAATGGCAAGCCAAGCGTGTGTACAGCGGCTACAGCAGGCCTAAGCAGTTTGACCGCAACATGGTGGTTATTGGCGGTGGTGCAGCCGGTTTGGTAAGTGCTTATATCGCCGCGGCAGTCAAAGCCAAAGTCACCTTGGTTGAAACGCACAAAATGGGCGGTGATTGTTTGAATTATGGCTGTGTGCCCAGCAAGGCACTTATTAAAAGTGCCAAGGTTGCCCACCAAATGCGCCACGCGCACACCTATGGCCTCAACCATGTGGCGGTCGATCAAGCACAAGTGGCGGCTTCTTTTCCTGACGTGATCAAGCGTGTACGCCAAGTGGTCACCGCCATTGAACCCCACGACAGCATAGAGCGTTACACAGCCTTGGGCGTTGACGTGGTGCAAGGTTATGCCCGGATCGTGGACCCTTGGACAGTTGAGATCACGGGCAGCGATGGTGGGGTTGAAACCCTCACCACCCGCGCCATCATCATTGCCACTGGCGCCCGTCCGTTTGTGCCGCCGCTGCCAGGCATTGATGACGTGGGTGTGCTGACCAGCGACACCATGTGGGATGCGCTGGCAGCGCTTCCCTCAGCGCCGCAGCGTGTGGTGGTGTTGGGTGGCGGCCCTATTGGCTGTGAGTTGTCTCACGCTTTGGCGCGTTTAGGCAGTGGTGTGACGCAAGTTGAAATGGGCCCACGCATATTGCCTCGTGAAGATAGAGACGCGGCTGATGTGGTGGCAGCGGCTATGCAACGCGATGGTGTGACCCTCCTTACAGGGCATGAAGCGGTACGTTGTGAGCCGGGTGAGCCAAGCGGGCCTGGTCATCAGGGTCGAGCACATGCGATTGTGGTGAACCACAACGGAGCGGAAAAACGCATTGAGTTTGACGTGCTCATTGCAGCGGTAGGGCGCAACGCTAGGTTGTCAGGTTTTGGCCTAGAAGCGTTGGGTATTGAGGTGGGGCGCGTGGTGCAAACCAACGGGTACTTGCAAACCAAATTCCCCAATATTTTGGCTGCAGGCGATGTGGCGGGTCCTTACCAGTTCACCCATACGGCGTCGCATCAAGCATGGTTTGCCGCCGTTAATGCCTTGTTTGGCGACTTTAAATTATTTAAGGTGGACTACAGGGTGATACCGTGGGCCACCTTTACCGATCCCGAAGTGGCCCGGGTAGGTTTGAGTGAAACCGAGGCCGCAGCCCAAGGCATAGCGGTAGAGGTGACAAGGTTTGAGTTGCACGAACTAGACCGTGCCATCACCGACTCTGCTACCACTGGATTCGTCAAAGTGCTGACCAAACCCGGTAAAGACACCATCTTGGGCGCCACCATCGTTGGCGCTGGAGGCGGCGACTTGCTGACAGAGTTCGTGCTTGCTATGAAATACAGCTTGGGATTGAATAAAATTTTGGGCACCATTCACACCTATCCCACCATGGGTGAAGCCAACAAGTCCGCTGCGGGTGAATGGAAGCGTGCCCATGCGCCAGCGGCTGTGTTGCGATGGGTGCAAAAATTCCATACGTGGCGCAGGGGCTAAACCCATGCGGCTTTGCTGCATGGGCGGCTGTCGCCTCAGTTAAGCCAACATAGCCTGTGCAAACTCGTGTGCTTTGAAGTTTTGAAGGTCTA
>CALBWZ010000447.1 GCA_937893415.1 uncultured Comamonadaceae bacterium
CTTGTGCGTATGCGGTAGACAATGCCATCACAGCACTCAAGCTGATTGCAAGTTTGTTAATCATTTAAGACTCCAGTTAAAAAATAGGGATATCAAGCGACCATACGTTCTGGGCGCATGAAGGGTTTCGTTGGCGAAGACACGTCTGCTACAAGCGCAGGCAAATGCTCGTCAAACGAATGCAGGTTGCTCATGCCAAACAGTTCTGTCAGGCGTTGCGCAGTAAGTTCTGTGGTGAGGCCATCAAATACAACAGCACCTTCACGCAGTGCAATCACGCGGTGGCAGTGGCGTATGGCTACGTCGATTTGGTGCAAAGTGACCACGACGGTGACGCCATCGTCACGGTTGATGCGGGCCAAAATATCCATAACGTTTCTGGATGACTCTGGATCCAAAGAAGCAATGGGCTCGTCAGCCAAAATAACCTTGGCCTCTTGGACCAATGTGCGTGCAATTGCAGCGCGCTGCTGCTGGCCTCCCGATAAAGTGGAGGCGCGCTGTGTGTGGCACTGAAGTATGCCAACACGACCCAAGGCCTTTAACGCTTTGATTTTTTCTGAGCCACGAAATATACCGAGATGGCTGCGCAGCGGATGTATGAACTGGAATTGCCCGACCATCACGTTGTTCAACACACTCAGTCTGTCGATTAAATTAAATTGTTGAAAGATCACGCCAATTGAGCCGCGAATATGTCGAATGCGTGCGGATAATTTGCCTGCGCGTTGTACTTCTTCACCATTGATGGTGATGACAGAGCGCGAATTGTTGTCGGCTGTGACCAGACCCGCCATATGTCGCATGAGTGTGGATTTGCCAGAACCTGATGCACCAATAAGCGCCACCATTTCGCCTTGTTTGATATCGATGTTGATATCTTTAAGCACATGCTTGTTGTTTGCAAAATGTTTGTTTAAACCTACGACTGAAATTGCTGAATCCATGACACGTCACCTCTGTTAATCAATATGCGGCTAGTTTACGAATGCCATGTGACAGTACTGTGAAGAAATCGTGACGGTTTTGTGACACATGGCATGGTTGAAAAAAGCACGCGTTGTGTACAGGTGTTCTAATTTTTTTGAGATGTGTATAAGTTGAGTTGTGCAGCGCGGTGTTTGGTGCATCAGACAGGACCTGCTTGGCTGCACAGCGTGTGTGCTGTCGCATCAGCTGTCTCGGTATTGATAACGTTGCAACCACAAAATGGTGGCTGTGGTTGCAACTTTTTGCTCGCAAGTTGGATTTGCAGCGTGTTAAAACTGCTTCAAAATTGGGCGGCTCAGAGGCTTTGAGAGTGCTAAGTGCGCTCCTGCGTGAGTCTGTAACGAGCGCCCCGCAGAAGCGCTCACACCACCCGCTGCCCCCGGCGCCATACAGCGCGGACCACGCCATGGCGCAAGTGCTCCGGCGCGGCACCCCTACCTGCTGTTTGTGACATGTCAGCCACGTGCACTTGTACCAAGTCGCCTCGCATGCCTGCTGCAATGACGCCGCGATCAGGCAACTTGCAAGCCGCTGCGGGGTTGCTGCTGACCAGCGCCACGGCCTGTGGCCACGTCATGATGTCTGATTCCACCAGCATGACGACAGCGCTGAGCAAGCTGCCTGGCACGTAGTCTGATGACAACATGTCTAGCAGGCCGTGTTTGGCCAACTCAACGGCTGCCACATTGCCAGAGTGTGAGCCGCCGCGCACCACATTGGGGCCGCCCATCACGGTCAGCAACCCCAGTGAGCGAGCTGTTTGGGCGGCTAACAACGTGGTTGGAAATTCGCAAATCGCGACACCCTCTTGGTGGGCTTGTTGTACGTGCGATACGGTGGTGTCGTCGTGGCTGGCCAAAGCAATGCCGTGTTCGCGGCAAAACGCCACAAAGTACTCTCTGTGCGGCACAGCATGCTTGGCCTGTATGGTTTTGCTGTGAGCGAGTTGGGTTTGGAATTTGTCTTCACTCCAGCCTTTTTTACCTGTGTAATAGATGCGTGCCGCATCTACGTTTTCCCATTGTCTCTGGCCCGGCGTGTGGTCCATCAACGAAATTAAACGCAGCCGTGCATGGTTGATGAAGGGTTGGAACAGTTCAATGGTATTCGGCGCTGGTAGTTCGCAGCGGACATGAAAAAAGTGTTCGGCACGCAGTATGTCTTGCGCAACGCAGGCATCAAATGCGTTGATCACACCACGCAGGTCTGCGCCTCGCAAGCTCTCATGGTCAATATCGCCCACACCCAAGGCATCAAACACGGTTGTGATGCCAGCTGCAGCAATCTCTGCGTCGTGAGCCAGCAAGGCTGGAACTGAGGGCCAGTGCGTGCTGGGCCTGGGCATGAGGTGGCGCTCAAAATTATCGGTGTGTATTTCAATGAATCCTGGCAACACATAGTCACCACCCATGTCTACGGCACTGGTCACCGATGTGCCACCGGTGTGTACGTCTTGAATAGTACCGTCTTGGATGTGGATGCAGCCGTGCATCACTTCGTCTGCCAACACGACACGTGCGTTGGACAAGGTAATTGTGTGGCTCATACAGCACTCCGTAACTGACTGATTGACACCTTGCGGGTGGCGACTCGCTCGCGCACTTCGGTGTCGTGGAAGATCCCCAATACAGCGCAACCTGTGCTGCGCAATGCCAAGATGAGTTCAACAACCGTCTCGGCATTGGCCTTGTCTAGTGAGGCTGTAGGCTCGTCCAGCAACATCAATGGACGCGGTCTGATCAGGCTGCGCGCGATATTGATGCGTTGTTGCTCGCCACCTGAAAATGTTGCGGGCGGTAGGCTCCAAAGTGATTCAGGTATGCGCAGCTTGGCAAGCCAGAGCTTGGCCTCGTCTCTGGCGGCGCTGAGTGCTTGTTCTCTGGCGCTCTTGTCACCATGGTTGGGCTGCCACATATCCAATAGGGGTTCAGCCACCACATCCAACGCACTGATCCTGGGGATGACGCGCAAAAACTGGCTGACATAGCCGATGTCGTTTTGGCGAATATCAAGCAGCTCAGGTTCACTGGCTTGTACAACATCTATCCATTCGTCGTTGCTGCGGCGCAGCGCAATGGCACCAGATGTGGCTCGGTAGTTGGCATGAATGAGTTTCAGTAAGGTACTTTTCCCTTGCCCTGATGGGCCTTCAATGACAACGCATTCACCGTCGTCTATAGACAGGTTGAGCGTGTCCAAAACAGGTAAATGTATGCCGCCTTGGGCGTGTAGTGTGAAGGCCTTGTTCAGGCCGGTGATGTGTAAGCGTTGTGTGGTCATGGTTGCAGCACTGAAGAGACTAAGACTTGGGTGTAAGGGTGTTGTGGGTCGTCAAGCACTTGGTCTGTCAGGCCAGACTCCACCACCTCGCCTTGGTACATCACCAGCATGCGGTGCGCTAGCAAACGCGCCACGGCCAAGTCGTGGGTCACTATGACCACAGACAAGTCCAGCTCTCTTGTAAGCTGGCGCAGCAAGTCTAGGAGCCGTGCTTGAACAGACACGTCTAGACCTGATGTGGGCTCGTCCATAAAGATAAGGCGTGGGTGCGTGACCAAATTACGGGCGATTTGCAAGCGTTGTTGCATGCCGCCAGAAAACGTGCGAGGGGTGTCGTCAATACGCGACGCATCAATTTCTACTTTGTGCAACCAGTCGGTAGCGGTTGCGCGCAATTGGCCATAGTGGCGAACGCCCAAGTTCATCAAGCGCTCCCCCACATTGCCGCCTGCAGATACATCCATGCGCAAGCCGTCGGGGGCGTGCTGGTGTACATAGCCCCATTCGGTTCTTGCCAACGTGCGTTGGCGCACCACGCTCAGCGCACGGACATCTAGCAGTTCACCTTGGGTGGTGCGGTAATGGATGCTGCCTGCGTCAGGTTCCATGCGCCCTGCCAATAGGTTGAGCAGCGTTGATTTGCCAGAACCAGACTCGCCCACAATTGCCAACACTTCGCCAGGCCATAGGTCAAACCCTACATCTTTTAGGACGCTGCGTTGTGCAAACGATTTACTCAGGCCTGTAACTTGTAGCAAAGCCGCTTTGGTGGTGCTCATGCTGACGCCTCCGTCGTGGCTTGTACTGATTGGCAATGGTCAGAGTCAGAACATACGAACATGCGCAGCCCGTCGTTGTCCATGATGAGTTCGTCTAAAAATGTGTTTGTTGAGCCGCACAATGCGCATGGCTGATCCCACTGCTGCACCTCGAATGGGTGGTCGTCAAAGCCCAGACTTTCAACATTGGTGTAAGGGGGTATGGCGTAGATGCGTTTCTCGCGGCCTGCGCCAAACAGCTGCAGCGCTGGGTTGTTGTGCATTTTGGGGTTGTCAAACTTGGGGATTGGTGAGGGCGACATCAGGTAACGCCCATTCACCATGACGGGGTAGTCGTAGCTGGTTGCTATGTGTCCATAGCGTGCAATGTCTTCGTACAACTTGACATGCATCAGACCGTATTCGGCCAAGCTGTGCATCAATTCTGTTTGTTCAGCGCGCGGCTCCAGTTGCTGCATGGGTTCGGGCACAGGTACTTGGTAGACCAGTATTTGTCCTTCGCGAAGTGGCTGTTCTGGAATGCGGTGGCGTGTTTGTATGACGGTTGCTTGCTCGGTATGGCTGGAAATATCAACACCTGCGGTGCGTTGAAAAAAGCGGCGAATATTGACAGCGTTCACTGTGTCGTCAGACCCTTGGTCAATGACCTTTAGCGTGTCTTGTGGCCCCAGCACTGCAGCGGTGACCTGAATGCCGCCAGTCCCCCAGCCGTAGGGCAACGGCATTTCGCGCGAGCCGAATGGTACTTGGTGGCCAGGAATAGCAACTGCTTTCAAAATAGCGCGCCGAATCATGCGCTTTGTTTGCTCGTCTATATAGGCGAAATTGACGCCTTCGGCGCGTTGTATGGTGGTATCGCTCATAGGTTGTTCTCGCTAGGTGTCGCGTTGC
Source organism: uncultured Comamonadaceae bacterium (assembly GCA_937893415.1). GTDB lineage: Bacteria > Pseudomonadota > Gammaproteobacteria > Burkholderiales > Burkholderiaceae_C > RS62. The sequence continues at coordinate 4,941 of CALBWZ010000447.1, forward strand.
GCATGCGTCTGACCAAATCCAGCTCGGCTTGAAAATCCACGTAATGTGGCAATTTCAAATGCTGCACAAAGCCAGATGCTTCTAAGCTGTCGCTGTGCGACAGGACAAATTCCTCCATTTGTGCCGGTGATTCTTTGCGCTCAGAAAATTCATCAGCTCTCAGTGCCCTGTCTAGCAAGGACATGGACATGGCCTTTCTTTCGCAATGGCCCATCGCCAAGCCATAGCCGCGGGTGAACTGGGGTGGGCTGTCTATGCTGCCCTCAAATTGGGTGATCATTTCGCACTCTGTAATTTGTATGTCGCCTATGTCGATCTCGAAGCCAAGCTCATCAGGCGTCATGCAAACGCTGACCAACCCCAAGCGTATTTCGCCCACAAAGGGGTGGTTGCCTGCGTAGCCACGCTGCGTGGAATAGGCCATGGCCAATGCATAGCCCTCGTCGCTGCGTGCCAGGTTTTGCAGCCGCAGCGCACGTGACGCTGGAAAGTGCAATGGCTCGCGTGTGAGGTCACCGGGCTGCGGGTCGCCCGTTGGCGGGGGCTGGGTTTCAATCAAGCCCTCTTGATTGAGCAAGTCGACCACGCGAATGGGCGTGGTGGTGTCTTCTTGCGCGCTGTGGTGAATGTCGTCATGGGTATTGCTGTTGGTGTGGCTTGGTGGTGTGACGTGTTCAGCCTCGTTGTGCGCATTGACCAGCAGTTGAAAGTCCAACAGGCGTTGCGTGTAGTCATACGTGGCACCGAGAACTTGCCCGCCTGGCACGTCTTTGAAAGAAGCTGAAATGCGCCTGTCTAACAGCATGTTGGCGGTATCCAAAGGCGTTGTGTGGCCTAAGCGCGGAAGCGTTGCTCTGTAAGCGCGTAGCAAAAATATAGCCTCAACCAAATCGCCGCTGGCCTGCTTGATAGCCAGCGCCGCCAGCTCAGGGTCGTATACGGAGCCCTCAGTCATGACACGGTCTACAGACAGTTTTAGTTGTTCGCGTATTTGTGCGACATCCAGTTCTGGCAAGGCTGTATCGCCACGTCTTTGTTGATCCAGCAGCTCATAGCTGCGCAAAATAGCGGCTTCGCCACCTTTAACTGCGACATACATAGTGGTTACCTGCTTAAAAAGTGAGTGCCGTGGTGCG
>CALBWZ010000448.1 GCA_937893415.1 uncultured Comamonadaceae bacterium
CAACGGCATCTGCTTGTGCGCCGACGGCGCATGCTGTGTGTGCATCCCGAATACCAAAGCCTACCCCCACGGGTATGTGAATGTGCTTGCGAATGCGCGGCAGCATGGCGGCCACTGCATCGGTATCAAGATGGCCAGCACCAGTAACGCCTTTGAGCGACACATAGTACACATAGCCAGTTGCAAGTTGCCCAACCATGGCCATGCGCTCGTCGGTAGACGTGGGCGCTAGTAAAAATATAAGGTCCATGTCTTGGGCACGCAGCGCCGCAGCAAAGTCTTCACATTCTTCAGGTGGGTAGTCCACTACCAATACACCATCAACCCCTGCGGCTTTGGCGTCGCGCACAAATGCGTTCTCTCCCTGGTTGTAGTCGTAGCGCTCAATCGGATTGGCATAGCCCATGAGCACCACTGGTGTGGTGTCATCGTTTTGTCTGAAGTCGCTCACCATGGCCAGGATTTGGGTCAAGCCAATGCCGTCGCGCAGAGCTTGCTCGCCTGCTTGTTGAATGACAGGGCCATCGGCCATGGGGTCAGAAAAAGGGACGCCCAGCTCAATGATGTCTGCCCCACCTTTGACCATGTCGTGCATCAACGATGGTGTGATGTCTGGTTGAGGAAAGCCCGCGGTGATGTAGGGTATCAGTGCGCGTTGGCCTTTGGCAGCCAAGGCGGCCATGGTCGGTTGAATGCGACTCATGACTTGAACCCCACAACCTGTTCGCCTGACTGAATCCCGCCTTTGACGCTTTGGCCTGAACAACTTGGGCGGCAAAAGAAATCGGCATTGCTGAGGTCGGCCACGGTGCCAATGTCCTTGTCGCCGCGACCTGATAGGTTGACCAAAATAGTCTGGTCTGGTGACATGGTTTTGGCCATTTTCATGGCGTAAGCCAACGCATGGCTGGATTCCAACGCTGGAATAATGCCCTCGACACGGCACAGGTGATGGAAAGCATCCAGTGCTTCTGTGTCGGTAATGCCCACGTATTCTGCCCGCTTGATGTCTGCAAGGTAAGCGTGCTCTGGGCCAACGCCTGGGTAGTCAAGGCCTGCACTGACGGAGTGTGTTTCGGTAATTTGCCCCATGCTGTCTTGCAGCAAGTAGGTACGATTGCCGTGTAACACGCCAGGTGTACCTCTGCTGATAGAGGCGCTGTGTCGGCCTGAGTCCAAGCCTTCTCCTGCAGCTTCCACACCAATGAGGCGCGTATTGACGTGCGCGATGTAGGGGTGAAAAATGCCCATGGCATTGCTGCCCCCGCCCACGCAGGCTACGACTGCATCGGGTTGTCTGCCGGTCATGACTGGCATTTGCTCTAAGCATTCGTTGCCAATGACGCTTTGAAAGTCGCGCACCATCATGGGGTAGGGGTGTGGACCAGCCACTGTGCCAATGATGTAGAAGGTGTTTTCAACATTGGTGACCCAGTCACGCATGGCTTCATTCAACGCGTCTTTCAAGGTTCGGCTGCCAGAATTGACAGGTACTACTGTCGCGCCAAGCAGCTTCATGCGGTACACATTCGGGCTTTGGCGCTTGACGTCCTCGCTGCCCATGTATACAACGCACTCAAGACCGTAGCGGGCGCAAATGGTAGCTGTGGCCACGCCGTGCTGGCCGGCACCGGTTTCGGCAATGATACGGGGCTTGCCCATGCGCTTGGCCAGCATGGCTTGGCCAATCACGTTGTTGATTTTGTGCGCGCCGGTGTGGTTCAAGTCCTCCCGCTTCAGGTAAATTTGTGCGCCACCAATCTCACTGCTGGTGCGCGCAGCGTGGTAAATGGGGCTCGGGCGGCCTACAAAGTGGGCCAGTTCGTAATTGAACTCGCGCAAAAACTCTGGGTCGTGCTGGTAACGTGCGTAAGTTTCTTTCAACTCGGCAATGGCGTGTGTGAGGGTTTCACTCACAAAGCTGCCGCCATAAGGGCCAAAATGGCCGCGCGCATCGGGTTGTTGGTAGTTGTCCATGGGAATGCCTCTATCGGAAAAACGTATTGACTGTGTGTTTGCAGCGCCTCACCGGAGCCACTGTAAAACAACGGCTGCTGGGTGGCGCAACTGACAATATGACTAAGTGTGAGCGCTGCGAACGGCTTGGTAAAAATCAAGCATCAGCGTGCGGTCTTTGATGCCTTTGGATTGCTCTATGCCAGAGCTGACATCAACGGCCCAAGGCCTAGCGAGGCGAATGCCATCGGTCACATTTGCAGGATTGAGTCCACCAGATAAAACGAGGCGATGGTTTGCGTTTAGTTCGGGGTGTGACCACGGGAAAGCTGTCCAGTCAAAAGAATGTCCGCCGCCCCCATAAGCATCAATTTTTGCGTCTAACAAAATGGCTTGTGCCGGGCGGTACTGTTGGTTGAATTGTAAAAGATCAAAGCCGGCTGCGCCATTACCCACAGGAACACGTGCTACTTTCCAAAAAGGCTGGCCAAACCGTTCGCAATCGGACAGGCTTTCTTCCCCGTGAAACTGCAGTACGGCACCAGGCGCCTGCGCCAAGGCCGCTGTTACATCAGAGGTCAGTGCGTTTACAAACAACAGCACGGGCGTGATGTGCGGCGGCAGTATGGCCGCCAGTTGCCCAATACGCTCAGGTGTAACAAAGCGCGGGCTTTTGGCGTAGCACACAAAGCCAATGAAGTCGGCGCCGACTTCAATGGCGTTTTCAACATCGATTTCACGCGTGAAGCCGCAAAACTTAATACGGGTAGGGGTCATAGAGGTAGGCTGTCAAATGCTGGTGTGCGCTCGGGTAGCCCCCAATGCGCGTCGTATGTGGGGCCTAGAAAATACAGCCCGCTGGGGCTGAAGGTGGGCGATGCCGCGTTGCGGTTGCGCGCTGCCAGCACCTCTTTAATCCATTCCGGCGAGCGTCTGCCCAAACCAATGTCAACCAAACAGCCCATGATGTTGCGAATCATGTGGTGCAAAAAGGCATTGCCTTCTACGTCAAGGCGAATGTATGCGCCCATGTGGGTGAAGTCGGCACGGAGCAAGGTTTTGACGGGTGAGGGTGACTGGCATTGCGCGGCTCTAAAAGATGAAAAATCGTGCTCGCCCAGCAGATATTGGGCCGCTGCGGCCATGTGCGCAACTTGTAAGGGCTGGTGAATCCATCCCACGCGGTCCACATCTAAGCAAGGCCGCACACCATCAGCCATCACGATATAAGCGTAGCGCCTGGTCAGGGCGCTGCCACGCGCGTGGAATGTTTTGGGCACCACGCGTGCCCACTGCACAGCGATGTCTTTGGGTAAGTAGCGGTTGGTGCCTCGCACCCACGATGCCTCGTCTCTGAGCGTGTGGCTGTCAAAGTGCACCACTTGCATCAGACCATGCACACCAGAGTCTGTGCGCCCAGCACATACAGTGCCGATGGTTTCGCCAGCGGTAAATTGCCCAAGGGCAAGCTGTAACTTGTCTTGAACTGTATTACCGTCGGCCTGACTTTGCCAGCCAAAATACGCCGAGCCTTGGTAGGCCACACCGAGGGCAATGCGTTGTGACCCTGCGGGCTCTGTATCTGCGAAAGCGCTTGTTAGGTTCAACGGTTGTCTTTGAGATCTAGGTCAGACGCACGCAAGTCCGTCATGCTGCTAATGGGAGATGCGGCTTGCACGTTGTAGAGCTCGTTTTCAGGATCGATAATTCGACCCCAGTCACAACATTGTGCCCACTCAGCTGAGTCTAAGTCGACCAAGGGTTTTAATTCCCGCGCAGTTGCTTCAAAGGCCAGTTGTGCCCCGCGCTGTTTGTGGAAGTCAAGCAGTGCCATGTAGTAATCGGGACGATCGGTGTCATAAGCCAAGGCTTGGTTCAGGGTGTGAACAGCCAAGTCTTGAAATCCAGCGCGCCACAAGCCATAGGCCTTGCTTAAGTTGTCCTCATCGCTGTCATGGTTTTGATCTGAATTTGCCTCAGCGCTGGTCACGATGGGTGTCGCGTCTTGAATAGGGTTGACCGTTGTGCCTAAGTTGTCAGCTACAGGGCCAGTTTCATAGCCATCAGAGCGGTCAGGTCCTGCGACTTCAGCACGTTTACGCTTGGGCATAAACAGCCACAACAGCAGCGCCAACAGGGCCGCAGCAATGGGCCAAAACAGTGGGTGCTGGACTTGTGGTTGCTGCCAAAACGCGTGGTTGCGAATGCGCGCAGCCATGGTTTGCAATTGCGTGGGTTGGCTGTCCGGCGCAGTGGCAGTTGTTTGGGCAGTTGTTGATACTGCTGTTGGGTCTACAGACGCCTCGGCAGTGGGCACTTCTTTGAGTGATCTGCCCATTGTGATTGCATCGCTATTAGAGGTTGCAGTTGACGGCTCCTGCGCAGCCGGTGTTGAATCAGTGCTGGGTGTTAACTCGTCTTTAAGCGCCTGCAACTCGTTGATTCGCTGCTGAGCAGCAGCCTCACGTTGTGTGGTTTCTTGCGCAGCTTGCGCCTGGGCTATGGCTTCCAGTTCTTTGGCTGAGTCTTGTGTAGCCTTGAGCTCCAAACGGTCGCCAGTGGCCGGTTTCGCGGTTTGTTCTTGCTGCACGCTACCGGTTTTTGGGTCTTGTGTGACATTGGCCGGCGCTGCGTTGCCGGCCAAACGTTGTTTGTAGGCTTGAAATTGCGCCAATTGCGCTTGTACCAGCCTGTCGGCCTCAGCGGCGTCGACTGCTCGCACTTGGGCTGCGCTGGGCAAGGTGACCGTGGCACCAGCTCTGATGAGGTTTAGGTTGTCTTGTATGAAGGCTGCCGTGTTTGTTCTCTGCAAAGCAATGAGTGCTTGATTGGCACTGACACCTTCACCAAAAGTCTTGAAAGATCTATCAATTATTTCGCTCGCGGTATCGCCGTTTTGCACACGCTCGTTTGCGGGTGTTACATCTGCTGAAGCAGGCGATTCGGAACTGTTTGTTGCGGGTAACAGTTGCAAAGCGAATTCTCGCTGCAACACGCCGCTGGACCAGCGCACAGTTAAGAGCAAATCTGTGTTGGTTTGCTCAATCGCGTCTCGCGTGCTGATATCAACATAGGCGCTACCGTCTGCCCGTCTGCGGATGACCACAGTCATCACGGCCAAACTGGCCCGGTATTGCAAGCCAGCTAGCGTATAGCTGCCAGGTGGTGCTGGCTTAATTTCAAGCTTGGCGAGCTCAGCCGCGGTCACACCAGTCACCTCAATGCGTGCCCGCAAGGGCTCACCCTGGCTAGACTGAACAGTTGCGCCACCTAGGTCAACGGCCCAACTCATGCTGCTGATTAGACATGCAGTGGCTGCACCCAGGGTCCGCAGCTTCAGGGAGATTCTTGAGCGAGAGAGAGACGTGTGTTGATTGGCTGACATCGGGTGTTCCATGTGCGAGTGAATCAATAAAACCTGCTTATACAAACTGTAGCACCATGTAGAAAGTCAAGCCAAGTTCGCGAGTGCTGCTGCTACAGGCTTTAGAAGCTGTTGATCTTCTTAAGCCTCGCGGCGTACTGACTGCCTCAGTTGTCTAGCAATATGCGCAACATACGGCGCAACGGTTCAGCAGCGCCCCACAGCAACTGGTCGCCAACGGTGAATGCGCCCACGTATTCAGGCCCCATAGCCAGCTTGCGAACGCGACCTACGGGAATGCTCATGGTGCCGGTCACAGCCACAGGCGTGAGATCACGTATGGTGTCCTCTCGGTTGTTGGGCACTACTTTTACCCAGTCGTTGTCTGCGGCCATCAAGGCCTCAAGGTCAGCCACTGGCACATCTTTGTTCAGCTTAAAGGTGAGTGCTTGACTGTGGGAGCGCATAGCACCTACGCGCACACAGAAACCATCAACCGGAATGGCGGGTGCGGTAAAGCCTTCACCCAAGCCCAAAATCTTATTGGTTTCTGCCATCCCTTTCCACTCCTCTTTCGACATGCCATTGCCCAAGTCTTTGTCAATCCAGGGTATCAATGAGCCGCCCAGTGGCACGGTAAAATTGGCCGTTTCGTCGCTGCTTAAAGCGCGTTGCTTGGCCACAATCATGCGGTCGATTTCTAATATCGCGCTTGTGGGATCGTCTAACAAGGCTTTGACCTCAGCATGCAGTGTGCCGTACTGCGTCAACAACTCGCGCATATGTTGTGCACCGCCGCCAGAGGCTGCTTGGTAGGTTTGTGTGCTCATCCACTCCACCAGACCGGCCTTGTACAAAGCGCCAACGCCCATCAGCATGCAGCTGACCGTGCAGTTGCCGCCCACCCAGTTGGTGTTGCCATTGCCAAGCGCGTTTTTGATGACGTGCATGTTGACTGGGTCTAAGACGATGACGGCGTCGTCTTTCATGCGCAATGTGGACGCTGCGTCAATCCAATGGCCAGTCCAGCCAGCAGCACGTAACTTTGGAAATACCTCGGCGGTGTAGTCACCGCCCTGGGCCGTGATGATGATCTCGCAACGCTTGAGCGCAGCAATTTCATAAGCGTCTTGTAGCTTGGTTTCGTTTTTGGCCTGGGACGGCGCAGTCCCGCCAGCGTTGGAGGTGGAAAAAAATAATGGTTCTATCAGCTCAAAATCGCCTTCAGCCATCATGCGGTCTATGAGCACCGAGCCCACCATACCGCGCCAACCTATCAAACCTACCAACTTACTCATGACTGTTCGCCCTTTAACAATGACATCTATAAAAAACCTGTGCCAATCCAGCACCGAATGTTCAATACTGCAGAGCCTAGCCCGTCTGGCCAGTTGGGCACAACGAGCGGGGGGCTGTTAGCCTTTAATCGTCGCAATGGTGTTGGTTGTCTTGCACTGCCCATCACGTGGCAAACGCTTGTCGACAGTGCTGCGGTGTTGGCTGCACAATTTAATTATAAATTGTAGTGCATTTGCGCTACGTCTATAACGGATAAAACAAGGTGACTGATGGCCCGAGGCTGGCAAAAACCTGAGCTACAGACAGCTTGACCAACGGGTTGTTTTGTTATCCCTCTTGCGACCTTAGCGACCTTAGCGACGTTATTGCTTACATTTCAAGGATGGGCCATCAGTGGCCAGCGGCCAGTGGCAAGCACATGCTTCCCCATGAGCCGCCTCTACCAGCACTTGTAACACCCCGCATGCTTGGTCAGGTGAAGCGTTATGGCAACTTGCGCGCAGGCTCTTAAGCTGGCCAAGCAGTGTTTGCAGGCTGGTTATTTTGAGTTGCACACGGTCGATGTGATTGCTGACCAATGACTCGGCGTGTAGGTGGGTGTATGCATTGGCTAGCGTCATGTCTAGCAAGCTTTGAATATCTGCCAGCGGCATGTCCAAACTGCGGCAATGGCGAATGAACAGCAAGCGCTCCTGATGCACGGCTTGGTAGTCGCGGTAGCCGTTAGCAAGTCGCTGGGGGTGCGGCA
>CALBWZ010000449.1 GCA_937893415.1 uncultured Comamonadaceae bacterium
ATCGTTATCGCGGGTAATAATTCGAACGTCAAGGTCATAACGACCCGGTCGTCTAAGACTGTCATACCAAGCTTCGCGTTGTGCACGTCGGCAATTTCTCGGCAAATACTAAGTCCCAAACCATGGCCAGAGCGTGATGATGAACGCGCATCGTCCAATCGATAAAAACGTGAAAAGGCAAGGCGTTCAAGGTCTTTGGTTATACCGACCGCTGCGTTTTCTATACGCAAAACCACATGGCTTGGTGTCGAGTGCAGTTTGAAATAAATCCAACCATTGGGTATGTTGTACTTGACCGCGTTGGTGTACAAGTTTTGCACCAGCAGGCGCACAAGCGCCACATCACACGCCCAAACAATATTGGGCGCAATATCAGTCTTCAAATCTAAGTCTGGCGCGAAGCCAGCCGCATCTTCCAAAAAATCGTCCATCAACGCGCTGAAATTGTGGGTCTGTGTGTCTAGCACCAATGATTTGGCATCTGCTCGAGACAGCAGCAGCAGCTTTTCGACGATTTCAGACATTCGCTCGACCTCTTCAACCAGCTCCAATGCCATCACCTGTTGGTCAGAGCCTCTGACCAGGGTGGCAACCAGTATTTCGGCGCGCCCCCTCAAAATTGTCAGCGGTGTTTTAAGCTCATGCGAGGCATCCGCTGCAAATCTTTGAGACTGGCTTAGGCTGGTACTCAAACGCTGACGCAAGCTGTTGAACACATCTACAAAAGATTGGAATTCAACCATTGAAGCTGGTGCAACAAGCGTGTTGTTGCTTAGGTTGTCAGCGCCAAACTGTTCAATAGTACGTTTAAGCTGGTTAACCGGGTGCATGGCAAATACGAACATCACCCACGCGGCAAACACAAGCACTAACAACAACATGGGAAATAAAGCTGTCAGTAAACTATCGCGCAGATCCCAAATTGCCGTGGCGTAGCGTTGCACATCAGCCGTTTTAAGCAGAACTAGGCGGGGGGAGGATGCAACAGCGCTGGTCACTGGTGTTTGTGCAGTCAACCACACACCACTGTCCACTGGTATGGGAGCAGCCTGCGCGTTGCTGGCCAGCGCTTGGGCAGACAACACAGACCTCACAGCGCTACAAGTTGCGTCTTCAACACCTTCCTGTGCACCAGATGTTGCCAGGCCACA
>CALBWZ010000450.1 GCA_937893415.1 uncultured Comamonadaceae bacterium
CCATATCGGTAGACTCCGTTTTTCTATTAAGTGAATGTGCAGTTCGCTCTAGGCAAGCAACACGGCGAGACCAACAAATTAGTCAAGTGACATTGTAGGCAATCAAGAGGCGCTTTTTCGCAGGGGTTTTCCCTTTGAATGCAAATGTATACGCACTTTTACAATCCAACCCACACCTTTCAAAAGCGCGTGCACATCACTTGAAATTTTTTTAAATAAACCGTGAAGTTTAATATGTGGCCGGGCATCACATGACCTCAAAAAAACCGCTCACGGATAGACGTCTCAACACCTTGCGCGCTCAAGCCAACGCGTGCCAACAGGGCGGCTGGGTCGCCGTGCTCAATAAAAGTGTCAGGTAAGCCCAGCTGCAAAACCTCACAACGTCTGCCTGTGCTGTGCAGCCACTCCAGCACTGCCGTCCCCGCGCCACCGGCAACAGCGCTTTCTTCGATGGTCACAAAACAATCGTGTGTTTTACACAGTTCGGTCAGCAGCGCCTCGTCCAACGGTTTGGCCCACCGCATGTCAACCAAAGTCATATCCAGCTGCTGCGCGGCAGGCTTGGCCATGTGCAGCAGGGTGCCAAAAGCCAGCACAGCCACGCGCTTGCCGGCGAGGACCACTTCGCCTTTGCCCATTGGCAAGGCGTCAAGAGATCTACCCGCGTCAACACCGGTACCGCTACCGCGAGGGTAGCGCACCGCCACAGGGCCTTCGCTTGCCAATGCGCTGGACAACAGAGCGCGGCATTGCAACTCGTCTGACGGACAGGCAATGGCCATATTCGGTATGCAACGCAAAAATGCGATGTCGTAAGCACCCGCATGGGTTGCCCCGTCGGCGCCCACAAGGCCGGCACGGTCTAACGCAAATACAACCGGCAAGTTTTGCAACGCCACGTCATGAACCAGTTGGTCGTAGCCGCGCTGCAAAAAAGTTGAGTAAATGGCCACAACAGGCTTGAGACCCTCGCAGGCCAAGCCTGCGGCAAATGTCACAGCGTGTTGTTCGGCAATACCCACGTCAAAATAACGGTGCGGGAAACGCTTGGCAAACTCCACCATGCCAGAGCCCTCGCGCATGGCTGGCGTGATACCAACCACCCGCGTATCTGCTGCTGCTGCATCGCAAAGCCAAACACCAAATACGTTTGAAAACGTAGGCTTGGGTGCAACAGGGGGGCTCTTGATACCCACCGCAGGGTCAAACTTGCCAGGACCGTGGTAGGCGACTGGATCTGCCTCAGCCAGCTTGTAGCCTTGACCTTTTTTGGTGACCACGTGCAAAAACTGCGGCCCATCCAGTTGCTTGATGTTTTCAAGCGTTGGAATGAGTGAGTCCAAATCATGGCCATCAATTGGACCAATGTAATTAAAACCAAACCCCTCAAACAACGTGGCAGGGACCACCATGCCTTTGGCTGTTTCTTCTAGGCGTTTGACCAACTCGAACAAAGGTGGCGCGCCTTTCAGCACACGCTTGCCTACGTCTTTAGCTGCCGCGTAAAACTGCCCACTCATAAGCTGGGCCAAGTAGCGGTTCAGCGCACCAACTGGCGGTGAAATTGACATGTCGTTGTCGTTCAAAATGACCAACAACTTGCAGTCTTCAACGCCTGCATTGTTCATTGCCTCGAACGCCATGCCGGCGGTCAACGCGCCGTCGCCAATCACGGCAATGCTGTGACGCGCTGAGCCTTGCAGCTTGGATGCCATGGCCATTCCCAAAGCGGCAGAAATAGACGTGGATGAATGCGCAGTCCCAAACGCATCAAATTCGCTTTCGCTGCGCACGGGGAAGCCGCTAACACCATCGAGTTGGCGCAGCGTCGACATGCGGTCTCGCCTGCCTGTCAGAATTTTGTGCGGGTAGGTCTGATGACCTACGTCCCAGACAATGCGGTCATCGGGTGTGTTGAATACATAGTGCAAAGCCACTGTCAGTTCGACGGTGCCTAAATTAGAGCTCAAGTGCCCGCCTGTTTTAGACACAGTGTCCAGAACAAAACCTCTCAACTCACCCGCCAAGTCGTTTAGTTTTTGACGGGGTAAGGAGCGCAGGTCTTGCGGCGAATTGACACTCTCTAGCAAAGCAAAAGGTGCCATGTGTGGATGCGTCATGTAAGCACTTTCAATGGAGTTCCGAATACGTATTGAGTTGTTGTCACAGTGGCCTCTTTCAGTATCATTGATCTGTGGGTCTTGGGGTGCTGTTTGTCTGATTGACAGCGTCGGTGTTAATGGCTTCTCGCCACTATTTGATCAGCCAGTGCATGCAAGGCTTGGCTGCGATCCAAGCCAACCTCATCGAGCGACAACTTGGCACGTTGCACCAACTCGCTGGCATAGGCTTTTGCAGCATCTAGGCCCATAAGCGATACAAATGTTGGCTTGTCAGCCAAGGCATCTTTACCAGCTGTTTTCCCCAAGCTTGCGGTATTGCCTGTGACATCCAGTATGTCATCGACCACTTGAAAAGCCAGGCCAACGGCTTGGCCGTACACACTCAGCGCGGCAGCTTCTTGTTGCGTAGCGTTGCCGCATACGCCGCCCATGGCCACCGCAGCATGTATCAATGCACCCGTTTTTAATGCGTGCATATGCTCCAGCTGCGCTTGGGTCAATGGCAGACCCACGCTGGCCAAGTCTATCGCCTGTCCACCCGCCATCCCTTGTGCACCTGCAGCTTTGCTGAGCAACTGACAGCATCGCAGCTGTGTGGCGTTAGGTAGGGATTCATCAACATCGCTGTCGCCGTGTTGCGTCAGCATCACAAAAGCTTGTGCTTGGAGCGCATCGCCCGCAAGCAATGCTTGGGCTTGCCCAAACTGCACATGCACAGTGGGCTTGCCACGGCGCAACTCATCGTCGTCCATGCATGGCATATCGTCATGCACCAGCGAGTAGGCGTGGATCATTTCTACAGCGCAAGCCGCGTGCATTGTGGCATCACGTGTTGCGGGGTAGGCCTGCTCCGTAGCTTGACGTGTCACGGCCTCACAAGCGGCAAAGGCCAGCAGAGGACGCATACGCTTGCCGCCACCGGTCAACGCATAGTGCATGGCTGCCAGCAGCGGTTGGGGTGCGTCAATCGGCAAACTTTGCAGCAAAGCCAATTCGACCTCATCACGACGGGCTTGCTGCCAAGCACCTGCGTCAAACAGCGTTGCGTTCATGCATCGCGCTCCCATGCCTTAGCTTGGTCGCCTTCGACCACCCGTACTTGAGCCTCCACCGCATCTAACTGGGCACGACAAAATTGCAGCAACTCGGCCCCGCGTTTGTATTGCCCAAGCAATTGATCCAACGGTAATTGACCTGCCTCTAACAGTTGTACCAGCGTCTCAAGCTCGTTCAGAGCGGTTTCATAATTGGCCGGCTGCCCCAACAAGGTGGCTTGATCAGGTTCTTGGGTGGCAATGGCTTTAGGGGGGCTTGCTTTAGTCATATGTACTTTCAGTTGCTGGCTATTTTAGGTGTTTGCAACAAGGGCATCTGTACAAACACCAAGGATGTAAAGGCTTTCAAGATATAGACCTTGGTAATAAGCGTTAAAATCGAATGTTGAATTCAAACCACTTCAGGAGTTTGCCGCACCAACAGATACAGATCTGTAGGCAAAATCATTTTTGTGCAGCCACGCACGCCAACCTGCCCCTTCATAGGGGGAGTCTATAGGTCAGGATCACCATGTCTGATTTAAGTCTTCAACTTCAGCAGGCCAAGAGTCAACTCTCGGTTTCCAGTTATTTTGATGATGCGCTGTTCAAGCGCGAGATGGAAACCATCTTTCGAAGCGGGCCTCGCTACGTTGGTCACCGCCTGTCTGTTCCCGAGCGCGGTGATTACTCCAGCTTGAAGCACGAAGGTGACGGACGCGCCCTGGTTCACGGCGCAAACGGCATCGAATTGCTGTCAAATGTATGTCGTCATCGCCAATCGGTGATGCTAAAGGGCACTGGCAACCTGTCTCACACTCAATCCGGCAGCTCAGGCGGCAACATTGTGTGCCCCTTGCACCGATGGACCTACAGCGAGCAAGGCCAGTTATTAGGTGCACCGCACTTCAGCCAAGACCCCTGTCTAAACCTTAACAACTACAAGCTGCGCGAGTGGAATGGCTTGCTGTTTGAGGACAATGGCCGAGACATTGCCACAGACTTGGCGAACCTAGGCCCTGCTGCAGCATTGAGCTTCGACGGCTACGTGCTTGACCACGTCGAGATGCACGAATGCAACTACAACTGGAAGACCTTTGTCGAGGTCTACCTAGAGAATTACCACGTCGAGCCTTTCCACCCTGGACTGGGTAATTTTGTGAGTTGCGACGAGCTGAATTGGGAGTTCCAAAAGGAATACTCGGTGCAAACCGTTGGCGTCACCGACTTGCGATACAGCGGCAGCCCCGCTTACCAACGCTGGCACGACGTGTTGCTGCGATACCGAAACGGTGAACTGCCGGCCTATGGTGCTATTTGGTTAACCTATTACCCTCACATCATGATTGAGTGGTACCCGCATGTGTTGACCGTCTCGACGCTGCACCCTACAGGGCCACAGCGCACCATGAACGTCGTGGCATTTTTCTATCCAGAAGAAATTGCCGCGTTTGAGCGGGATTTTGTTGACGCACAGCGCGTGGCTTATATGGAAACTGCGGCTGAAGACGACGAAATTGCGCTGCGCATGGACCAAGGTCGATGCGCTTTAATGACCAGAGGTGACAACGAAGTAGGCCCCTACCAAAGCCCTATGGAAGACGGCATGCAGCACTTTCACGAGTGGTACAACGGAAAAATGACCGCGCATACCGACGCTGTATTACCGGTTCGGTCCCCGTAATCACCCAGCACACCCACTTGGTTGTAAGCTGCTGTGCCTGCTGTGTGAAGCTGAGCAGCTTTTTCTAAACCTCCTACCCTCCCACTTTAAAGTCACCATGCAAGCCCTTTGGATGCTTCTAGCCGCCACACTTTTCGCAACCATGGGGGTGTGCGTCAAATTGGCATCCGATTTTTACAGCAACTTTGAGATCGTCATGTACCGCGGCATCATAGGCATGTTGGGGCTGATGTGGTGGTGCCGAATGCGCGGTTTAGGCATGGATTTTTTCAAAACCCGTTTCCCGATGATGCATGTGTGGCGCTCTACCGTGGGTGTCATCTCCTTGATATGCTGGTTTTACGCGATTGCACACATACCGCTGGCCACCGCAATGACCATGAACTACATGAGCAGCGTTTGGATTGCCACGTTTTTGGTCGGTGGCGCACTCATCACGCAACGTCCAGGTGAACCTCTCAAACGCCAAGGTCCTCTGGTTTTTACTATATTGCTGGGGTTCGCTGGCGTTGCACTGCTGCTTAAACCAACACTCAACGACGACCAAGGCTTCGCCGCCTTGGTTGGCTTGATATCTGGTGTCGTAGCCGCTTTGGCTTATTTGCAAGTTTCAGCCTTGGCAAAAATAGGGGAGCCAGAAACACGTGTGGTGTTTTATTTCTCATTGGGCGCAGCCTTGGCTGGCGGCGCAGGCACGGCGGTGACAGGCGTGAGCGCCTTCAATTGGCTGGGTACCTTGTGGTTGCTGCCAGTGGGTATATTGGCGCTGTTAGGTCAAATTTGCATGACGAGGGCCTACGCCAGCGGGGCCACTTTATTGGTCGCCAACCTGCAATACACCGGCATTGTGGTAGCCAGCTTATACAGTGTGTGGCTATTTGATGACTACCTCCCCCCCAGCAGTTGGGGCGGCATGGCGTTGATAGTCGTCAGTGGCATTGCCGCCGCCGCTCTGCGTGCGCGCAGCTTACCCGCCACCCCCCCCAAAGTACAGGAGAGTTGATTGATGAACAAACCATTCACACTAACAGTTAGTGCCACCGAACTGCTGGCCCTAACCCACACCGCACACCCACTCTGCATATTAGACGGCAGCTTTGACTTGGGCACGCCAGACGCGGCCAGGCAAGCCTTCAAAGAAACACACATTGCAGGTGCACAGTTTGCCGACTTAGACACCCAACTGAGCGCTCACGGCGAGGTGGCTGCAATCAACGCAGGCCGCCACCCGCTGCCTACACGTGAATGGTTTGCCCAGCAAATGGGCAACTGGGGTATTGCGCCAAACACGCAAGTGGTGGTGTACGACCGCAATGGCAACAACTTTTGCGGTCGAGCGTGGTGGATGCTGAAGTGGTGCGGTCACCACAACGTCGCTATTCTTGACGGCGGCCTCGCCGCATGGCAAGCCATAGGGGGCGCAACAGACAACACGAACGGCACTGTTGAACCAATGACGACGACCGCAGCCACCACACCAGTGAGCCCTTTGGCACCCTACCCGCTCGCCACACCTCTGGTAAAACTGGTTGATACCGAAACTGTGCTGCACAACTTGCAAGAACGCCCGGAGACACAGTGCATTGTTGACGCGCGTGGTGCGCCTCGCTTTACTGGAGAGACTGAACCACTAGACCCTGTTGCAGGCCACATACCTGGCGCAGTGAACCACCCTTTCAACACCAACTTTGACGCCAACGGCTTGTTTAAAACAACCAGCGAGCTACAAGCTCTCTGGGCAAAAACGCTACATGATCGAGAAGCCGCCAGCGTGGTGATGCACTGCGGCAGTGGCGTCAGTGCGGTACCCAACATGGTTGCGATGGTGTTGGCTGGCTTTCCCATGCCAGCTCTGTACGCAGGCAGCTGGAGCGAGTGGTGCCGCACGCCAGGCACGCCAAGATGGACACCACACACACACTAGATCAAGGTCTACACGACTTGCTACAACTGGCCCATGTCGTCCAGTAGCCCACCCTGTTGGCGCAACAGGTCAGCGCATATTGACCGTGCCGCCAACGGTCACGTTCACCGACTGCCAGCCTGGCTGGACGTCCAGCGACGCGTGTTCAGCGCTGACCATGGCGTCCAGCTGCATGGCCGAACGCGCCATGCTGCGTACTTGGGGGGCTACTGAGGCATTGCCAGAGACACTGACTTGCCCAACCTAAAAACTTGCATAACCAAACGCCTTGGTAGCGGCTTGGGCCTTAGCCCTAAACGCGGCAATGGCTTCAAGCATCAACTTGGACTCGGTTTTATTTTTCACAGCTGGGCTGACGTTAAAGCCGCTAGAGGCCAACACAAACGGTGCGATGTTAGCGGCTACTTGTTGGATGCTGGCCATATCCAAACCCTCAAGCACCAGCTCGGCATGGCCAGCCCAACGGTCGATACGGCCATTTTTGTCGTAGTTAGGATACACACCAGAGCCACCGGTACGCACACGCATGGCCAAGGCCCCCCCTGCTGCTTGAGCTTTGGCCATCACTTGGTTGGCCTTTTTCAGCGCTGCGCCCAGTTCGGTGTTGATATCGCGCTGCAGCACATCAGCTTGTCAACCTGTTGAGCGAAAGCTCAAGCGCATCTGCAGCCAATCTTCTGCCACTTCAACTTGCGCTTGGGCTTGCAGTTGAACTTCGCGCGAAGGTGGCTTAACGGACTGCGCTTGGACCCAGCTGGATGTGCCCAACGTCAACGCCAACAACACAGCAGATGGCAATTTCCAAAAATGTCTGCTCTGACCGACTTGGCATACTTGGATCAACAGCTTGCGCAGTGAACATACTTTTTTCAGTGTTGCAGTTCTAGTGTGTGAAGTGGTTTTTATGACCTTATTGCTAGTCATCACAGGTGACCACCCAGCCGTTGTTGAAACTTTATAAGTACATTATGACTTGAAAAGCAAGACCACTGCTTGCGCCTCAATGCTTTTACCTTCACCCACAGGGCCCATTTTTTCAGCTGTTTTAGCTTTTACATTCACACGCTGCTCATCTATCTGCAGCAAATGTGCAATTTGTTGCACCATGGCCGCTTTAAAAGGGGCGAGCTTGGGGGCTTGCGCCACAACGGTGCAATCAACATTGCCGACCAACCAACCTGCTTCATGCACTTTTTGCAACGCCAACATGGTCAACACTCTGGAATCAGCGTCTTTGTTAGCGGCATCGGTGTCTGGGAACAAACCGCCAATATCGCCCAAAGCAGCAGCGCCCAACATGGCATCAATGATGGCGTGTAGCAGGGCATCCGCATCCGAGTGGCCTTGGAGTCCTAAGTGATAAGGCACTGTAACGCCGCCCAGCACAAGCGGTCTGTCAGCCACCAATGCGTGGGTATCCCAGCCTTGGCCAATGCAAAATGGGGGTGGGAAGTTGGTCATAGTGATGGCGAATGGTTCATGAAAGCTTAAGTGGTGCGCCCGCGCAGCATCACACCAGCAAGCGCAAAGTCGTGGGCAAAAGTGACTTTAAAGTTGTCAACTCCGCTGGCAACCAACAGCGGCGACTGCCCGAAACGCTCCATCGCGCTGGCCTCATCCGTGATGAGCGGCCACGCTTGCTCGTCAGATTGTGCGTCGCGCAATGCACTTAACAGCGCCGATAGATTAAACAACTGAGGTGTCTGCGCCAACCACTTGCCAGCACGCGACACCGTATCAGCCACAGCGGCCACACCACCGTCCAACATCTCTTGGCGAGCAACCTTGATGGTATCTGGCACAGGCTGGGCCAGCAAGCCACCGCGCTTGTGCTTCACACACGCACTGATGAGGGTGTGAACGGTTTGGGCTTGAATGAGGCAACGCGCCGCGTCGTGAACCAGCACCCAGTCGCTGCTCTTGGCATGGCCGTTGTCATACAAGAACTGCAAGCCGTTGAGCACAGACTCAGCGCGGCTGGCACCACCTACTGACGCGGTACGCCACCCAATGGCCACTGGTGCGACCAGCTTGGCCCACAGCTCATCGTTGGGCGCCACAACCGCCACATGCACACCTTGTTGCCATGCGCCGTCGCTGGCTGCTCCAGCGTCCACCTGCGACAAGGCCTGCAACGTATGGATTACCAGTGGCAAGCCCTCCAAGAGCGTGTATTGCTTGGGCCTGCTGGCACCAGGTAGCAAAGCACGCTGCCCCACACCGGCACATGGCACCAGCACATGGCAGCGAGGGATTTGTGTAAGGTGTTGTTGCTGATTCATGGGTTATTCAAATAGACCAGACACCATTGTAGGCAACACGATAAAATAAATATTTAACCCCGACGCAATGCGAATCGGGGTTTTGTCGTTTGCGCTCTGGCTAGCTTTAACACTTTTTTATGCAACTACCAAAACTCACCACTGGCAAACGCTTTACATTACCGCAGCCCAAGGCTTCTAGCGATTCACTGTGGCTGAGCCAGTTGGCTTTGCAGGAAAAAAAGGCCGGTCGGCCTTTGTTGGTCGTGACAGCAGATGCGGCAACTGCAACTCGCTTGCTCGATGAAATGGCATTTTTTGCGCCTGGTGTGCGCGGCGCGTTATTTCCTGACTGGGAAACCCTTCCCTACGACCATTTCTCCCCCCATCAAGACCTGATCAGCGAACGCTTGGCCACGCTGTGGCGCATCAAGCAGCATGATGCACAGGCAGGCGCAGACGTCGTGCTGGTGCCTGCCACCACCGCGCTGTACCGTGTGGCACCGCCCTCTTTTTTGGGCGCTTACACATTTGAATTTAAGGTCAAACAAAAACTAGACGAAAGCAAGCTGCGCTCACAACTCACAACAGCAGGTTATAGCCACGTGTCACAAGTTGTCAGCCCGGGCGAGTACGCGGTTCGTGGCGGCCTCATTGACTTGTTTCCCATGGGCTCGCTGGTGCCTTACCGCGTGGACTTGTTTGACGATGAAATTGACAGTATCCGCACGTTTGACCCAGACAGCCAACGCAGTCTTTACCCTGTGCCAGAGGTTCGCTTGCTGC
>CALBWZ010000451.1 GCA_937893415.1 uncultured Comamonadaceae bacterium
GGTTCCAACCATCGGTCTTTGAGTTCTTCGCTGGCGTAGCGCTCAAAAGTTTCCATGTTGCCTGTATCAGGCGCTGAACAGTTAAACACCTCTGCGGCAAACGGCACACGACCCATGATTTCGCACAAGGGTGCGTACTCAAGATTGGACAAGCCTTCAGGGGCACGTTTGCTGTGTGGCAGAAACAGGTTCCAGAGTCCAGCAGCTTTGGCTTTGGGCTTTAATTCTTCAACAATTTTGGTGGGAATCCAAGCGTTGCCATTGGCGCGATTTTCTGCAATTTCTGCAAAAAAACGTGATTCGTTGGGGTAAATGTGTTCGTTCATGAACGCGATCAGTCGCGTGCGCATGGATTGAACTTTGTCGGTGTAGTCGAAATGCATAACGTTGTCCTTAGTCTGTGTGAATCTGTAAATGTGTGGGTGGGTCTGTGTGTGTAAAAGCGTGTGTGTAGGTGGTTTGGTCAGTGGTTGTGGTGTTGTTGGGCAAATTGCCATGCCATCTCAGCAAGAGGCTTGGCGCCCGCGGCAGATGACTTGGCTTGTGGGCTGGATGCGGTGCCGTCTTCTACGCGCTTGGCAATACCTTGCAAAATAGCGGCCAATCTAAACAGGTTGTAGGCCATGTAAAACGGCCAGTCTGCTTTGAGTTGTTCGGGTGAGACAAAGCCAGTGGCGCTGCAGTATTGGGCGATGTAGTCGTCTTCTAGCGGTATGCCAAGTGCGTTGTGGTCTAAGCCGCCTATGCCGCGAAACGCTCCAGGCGTGATGTGCCACGACATGCAGTGGTAGCTGAAGTCTGCCAAGGGGTGACCGATGGTGGACAGTTCCCAATCAAGAACCCCGATGATGCGAGGCTCATTGGCATCAAACATCAGGTTGTCCATGCGGTAGTCACCATGCACCACACTCACCAAGCTGGGATCTCGCGCGGTTGCTGGTAGTTGCTGTGGCAGCCACTTCATCAGGTTGTCCATTGCCGGTATGTCTTGTGTCACAGAGGCAACGTACTGTTTAGACCAGCGTCCAATTTGTCTGTCGAAGTAGTTGCCAGGTTTGCCGTAGTCCGTCAAGCCAACACCGGCAACATCAACGCGGTGTAGCTTGGCCAGCACATCGTTCATGGCCCAGTAAATGGGCGCGCGCTGTTCGCGGTTGAGGTCGGGTAAGGCTTGGTCCCACATCACACGTCCCGGCATGAAGTCCATGACGTAAAAAGCACGCCCAATAATTGATTCGTCTTCACACAAGGCACCCATGGTCGGCACAGGCACGTCGGTGGTGGCCAGTGCGCTCATTACCCGGTATTCACGTTCTATAGCGTGCGCCGACGGTAGCAATTTGGCGCTTGGGCCGGGCTTGGCGCGCATCACATAGGTGTGCGTTGGTGTGGTGAGTTTGTAGGTGGGGTTGGATTGCCCGCCTTTAAACATGTCAACGCTCAAAGGCCCAGCAAAGCCTTTGAGGTTGGCGTACAACCACTGTTCAAGTGCAACCGTATCAAATTGGTGGGCATCTGATACGGGACGTGTACCTGTGAAGGCTTCGCTGGCGGTGTCGCTCATGAAACCTCCTTGGTTGTTGTGTTGTTTAGTCCTCGTCGACCTCTATGAGTCGCATCAATGCGGCGCGATCCCGAACAATCAGCCCGGTTTGTTCCACGCGAATAATGCCTTCGCGCTCCATAGATTTCAGCTCTTGGTTCACACGTTGCCGTGATGCACCCAGCAGCTGTGCCAGTTCTTCTTGTGCCAGTTGCAAGCCAATGCGCACTTCGCTCGGGTTGTTCAGGCACGGCATGCCGTAGCTGCGACTCAGGTGAATCAACTGCTTGGCCAACCGGGCACGCAGCGGCAAAGTGTTGAGGTCTTCCACCAAGCCAAACAGCTGGCGAATGCGCCGAGCTTGCAAGCGCATCAAAGCCTCGTAGAGCTCGACGTGTTGCGACAGTATTTTGAAGAAGTCTGCGCGCGCTACACACAACAGCGTGGTTGGGCCGTGCGCATAAGCGTCGTGCGTGCGTGAGTCCCCGTCGAACAACGACACATCCCCAAACCAAATGCCTGGTTCCACATAGGTGTAGGTTATTTGCTTGCCGGAAATGGAGGTCGAGCTTACCCTGGCTGCCCCTTTGGTCACGGCAATCCATTCGTTGGGTACATCTCCCCTGGCGCAAATTAAGTCGCCGTCTTTGTGTCGTCTGACGTAGGCGCATCGCAGTATGTCGTGTCGAAGTGAGGGTGAAAGGCTTGAGAACCATCGACCTGAGTTGATGGCCTCGCGTTCGTCCATAGTAAGAATAGGCTCGTCATTCATGTGTCGTATCAGTGACTAGTTAGGGTTAAAAAGCCGCAAGTGTGCGGGTTTGTGCAGGTTTGAGTGGTGTGTGTCGCGCTAGCGATTGCCTCATTTGTAATGAGGGGGGCGTTTTTCTAAAAAAGCACTGATGCCTTCAGCACCGTTTGCATGGTGTAGGTTGCGTACAAAGTGTTTTTTCTCGGCTTGCAAGTGCGTTGTGAAATTGGTGTCGCAGGCATCGTTCATCAGTTCTTTGATGCTGGCCATCACATTGGGTGCCCGCGCATTGATAGTTGCGGCACTGTTCAGCGCTTGCCCCAATGCGTTGCCGGGTTGCGCTAATTGCGAGACCACACCCAATTGATGCAAGGCAGTGGCCGTCATAGGTGCAGCGCTGAGCAACATGTGCATGGCTGTTGCACGTGGCAGGTTGCGCGCCAATACCCACGCGCCGCCACCGTCTGGCGACAAGCCAACGCTGCTGTAAGCCATCACAAACCTGGCGTTGTCAGCTGCCACAACCATGTCGCAGGCCAAGGCCAGAGACACACCTGCGCCTGCAGCCGCGCCCTCAACAGCCGCAATCACGGGCTTTGGTGAATTACGAATGCATTCAATAAACGTGTGCAAGGCCTCAATGCTGTCTTCTTGAACTTGGGGTGCTTGTGAGCGGTTGTCTTGTAGACGGTTGAGGTTGCCCCCAGCGCAAAAATGGTCACCTTCACCTGTGATGATGATGCTGCGTACATCGCGGTTGGATTCGGCGGCGTTGATCGCCTCAATGCCAGCCGTGTAAATTTCTGCACCCAATGCGTTTCGAAACTGCGGGTTGGAGATGGTGAGTACCAACGTGGCGTCTATTTGCTCAGACAGTAAACGTGCGCTCATGACCTTGACTCCAAATGTGTGAGGCTTAAACCCAACGCGCCACGGCGGCGCAACCAAGGGCTTGGGCGGTAGCGTGGGTCGCCGTAAACAGTTTGCAAGTTGAATAAAATTTCCAGCACATTGGTGGGCCCTATGGCATCACCCATGGCCAAAGGTCCTAGCGGATAGCCCAAGCCAAGGTGGACGGCGACGTCTAAATCTTGTGGTGAGCAAATACCTTGTTGGCACATGTCTGCTGCAATGTTGACCACCACAGCGACCACGCGTTGCGTGACAAAGCCACCACTGTCTCGAATCACGCTGACCGCTTTGCCGTCTTTGGCAAACAAGGCGTGAGCGGCATCGCGCATATCATCGCGCGTGGCCGGGTTGGTTGCCAGCACGCGGCGCTTGACGCTGGCATCAGACAGCATCATGTCAATGCCAATGACCCTCGTTGCGTCTAGACGCTCAACAGCGGCCAGTGTGGTCACATCCAAACCCAACGGTGCAACGATTATGAGAGCCTGCTCGCTGGGTGTTTGGCCTGTTTCTATGTCAGCGTCCAAGTCTTTTAACAGCTGGTACAACTCTGTGCGACGTGCCGCTTTGGGTGAGACCCACACAGGCGGCATGTTGCGCACGTTTGGTACTGGTCGCTCTGGCGGGGTGATCACGGCCCCATTGGGTAAATTGCCCTCGTAGGCGTAAAAACCCGCGCCTACTTTTTTGCCCAACACACCGCCTGCCAAGCGCTGTGCCGTGATGACACTTGGGCGGTAGCGTGGCTCTTGGTAGTACTGGTTGTAAACCGATTCCATCACCGGGTGAGACACGTCTAAAGCGGTCAAGTCCATCAGCTCAAATGGTCCCAGTCGAAATCCCATTTGGTCGCGCAAAATGCGGTCTATGGTGCAGAAGTCTGCCACGCTCTCTGACACAATGCGCAAGGCCTCAGTGCCATAACCCCGTCCCGCGTGGTTGACGATAAAGCCTGGTGTGTCTTGCGCCTGCACAGGGGTGTGGCCCATGGCGCTGGTGAAATGGCTCAAACGCGCACACACATCGGCGTTTGTTTTGAGGCCTGCAATGACCTCCACAACGCGCATCAATGGCACTGGGTTAAAAAAGTGATAGCCGGCAAAACGCTCTGGGCGTGACAGGGCTGCGGCCACCGACGTGATGGCCAGTGAGGAGGTGTTGGTTGCCAGCACGCACTCCGAATCCACAATGCCTTCCAGCTGCACGAACAGTTGTTGTTTCACGTCTAGACGCTCAACAACGGCCTCAATCACGAGGTCACAACTGGCCAGGCTTTCAATGTCCGGCGCCACCACGACGTGGGTTGCAAAAGAGGTGGCTTGTTCAGGCGTTATCTTGCCCTTGGCTTGCAACTTGGCCCACATGGCAAGTAAGTTCGCGTGTGCTGCATGTGCGGCGCCAGCGCTGACATCAAAGAGGTGCACTGTCGCGCCTGCTTGCGCTGACATTTGAGCAATACCTTGACCCATGGCGCCAGTACCAACAATGCCCACTTTGTTAAAACCGTGGGGCACAACTGCCGTTGGAGAGTCTGGGGAGTTAAGTTTCATAGAGAAAGTTGCAGCAGTGCAGTCAATGTTACCGTTTACGTAAACGTCAACTCCTGATGGTACTGCTAAAGGGCGTCTCTAAAGCTGAAGCGCTACGCTGCTCTGCAAACATAGGGTAAACACTTATTCTGGCGGCGCGTCAGCGGTGCAGGGCTTGGGTCAAAGGATTGATCTCATTGACT
>CALBWZ010000452.1 GCA_937893415.1 uncultured Comamonadaceae bacterium
TGACAATTGTCCCAGCGCTGCCTAGACAAACCACAGAACAAGACCGACGAATGTCATTAAAACAAATTAAGACGACAATTAATATGGACAAATATCGGAATAAAAGAAAATAAGTAAAATTTGTCTAGGACAACTTGCGTGGGCAGACTACAATCCATACTGAATCACTGGGATATTCTGATATACTGGACTAAATTAGTCGGGTAGGGCCGATATCCCATAGGTTTAAACAAACAAGTCCGGATGTTCGGATCTTGTTTTTAGGCCACGGACTTGATAACAAGTCCAACCCCACCAAGGAGTTTGCTATGCGTCTCACCACCAAAGGCCGTTTTGCTGTTACAGCAATGATCGATTTGGCATTGCGCCAGAACACGGGTCCCGTTACATTGGCCGCCATAAGCCAGCGCCAACAAATTTCGCTGTCCTATCTAGAACAGTTGTTCGGTAAATTGCGTCGTCACCAACTTGTCGAGTCCACACGTGGACCAGGCGGTGGCTACACACTAGCCCGCAAGGCGGCTGAAATTACAGTCGCAGACATCATTGTGTCAGTTGACGAACCCATTGATGCAACGCACTGCAGCGGAAAAGAAAACTGTTTGGGCGAAGGCTCACGTTGTATGACACACGAGTTATGGGCTTCGTTGAACGAGCGTATGGTCGACTTTTTAGACTCCGTCAACCTGCAAAAATTGGTAGATGGCCAAGTTGCAAAAGGCGTTGTTATCGAAAAAGCACCCATGATTAAACGTGCTATTTCTAGTATTCCAGTTGTCAAGCCCATTCGTGTGAATGCACCCAATTCAGTATTTGCTTTGGGCGCATCTTTAGCCAATAGCTAACTCTAGATGTAGACAGTTTGTTTTTGATTTTCTAAATTTGACCCTCAAGTCAAGAAGTAGGTAAGTAATATGTCAACGCCGCATTTCCCTGTATATATGGATTACAGCTCCACCAACCCGTGTGACCCGCGCGTGGTGGATGCCATGGTGCCATGGTTGTACGAACATTTCGGCAACCCAGCGTCACGCAGCCATGCGTGGGGTTGGGAAGCTGAAGCTGCTGTCGAGAAAGCCCGCGTGAACGTAGCCGACTTAATCGGTGCGGATCCCCGAGAAATAGTATGGACAAGTGGTGCAACTGAGTCCAACAATTTGGCTCTCAAAGGTGCGGCCCAGTTTTACAAAACCAAAGGCAAGCACATCATCACGGTGAAAACTGAGCACAAAGCTGTGCTGGACAGCTGTCGCGAGTTAGAGCGCCAAGGCTTTGAAGTTACCTACCTGAATGTCCAAGACGACGGCTTGGTTAATCTAGACGTTTTTAAGGCAGCCATTCGTCCCGACACCATTTTGGCAAGCGTCATGTTCGTGAACAACGAAATCGGCGTGGTTCAAGACATGGCGGCCATTGGTACCGTTTGCCGTGAGCACGGCGTGATTTTTCACGTAGATGCAGCGCAGGCTACTGGCCGCGTCGACATCGACTTGGCCACGTTGCCGATCGACTTGATGAGCTTGACCGCACACAAAACCTACGGCCCAAAAGGCATTGGTGCCTTGTTCGTACGTCGCAAGCCTCGCATCCGCTTAGAAGCACAAATGCACGGCGGTGGCCATGAGCGTGGCATGCGGTCAGGCACACTGCCAACGCACCAAATTGTGGGTATGGGCGAAGCCTACCGCATTGCCAAAGCCGAAATGGCTGAAGAGAACAAGCGTATCAAGGTGCTTCACGACCGTTTGGTTGCAGGCTTGTCAGGCATGGAAGAAGTCTTTATCAATGGCAACAAAGACCAACGCGTGCCGCACAACATCAACATGAGCTTTAACTATGTTGAAGGCGAGTCGTTGATCATGGGCATCAAGGGCATGGCGGTTTCAAGTGGGTCAGCTTGCACATCAGCAAGCCTCGAGCCAAGCTATGTGTTGCGCGCTCTGGGTCGCAGCGATGAGTTGGCACACAGCAGCTTGCGCATGACGATAGGCCGCTGGACGACAGAGGCGGAAATTGATTACGCCATTGAAACCATTAAGGCCAGTGTGGCTAAACTGCGTGAACTATCGCCATTGTGGGAAATGTACCAAGATGGTGTGGACATTTCCACCATCCAATGGGCTGCGCACTAGTCATCCCAGCACACAGCACGGCTTTTTAAAACACTTATTAGGAGAAAATCATGGCATATTCAGACAAGGTTGTTGAGCACTACGAAAACCCACGCAACGTTGGCACCTTTGACAAAAACGATGACTCAGTTGGTACCGGCATGGTTGGCGCACCAGCTTGTGGCGACGTGATGAAGTTGCAAATTAAAGTCAACCCAACAACGGGAGTCATTGAAGATGCACGCTTTAAAACCTATGGCTGTGGGTCTGCCATTGCCTCTAGTTCTTTGGTGACAGAGTGGGTCAAAGGTAAAACGCTTGACCAAGCTGCAGCGTTAAAAAACAGCGAGATTGCTGAAGAACTTGCACTGCCGCCTGTCAAAATCCACTGCTCTATATTGGCTGAAGATGCCATTAAAGCTGCAGTCGAAGATTACAAAAAGAAACACGCAGTCGCAGCCGCTTAATCACCATCAGCGACCGCCAACACCCTGCTGGGTGTTGGGTTTTTACCCACCCCATGAGTTAGATTGGAACGATCCACCATGTCCGTCACCATGACAGAAGCTGCTGTTAAGCACGTTAACCGCTACCTGAGCCGTCGAGGCAAGGGAATTGGTGTTCGCTTGGGCGTCAAAACCACTGGCTGCTCTGGCTTGGCTTATACCTTGGAATATGCTGACGACACCAGCCCTGAAGACATAGAGTTTGAAGACCACGGCATTAAGATATTGATTGACCCAAAAAGTTTGGCCTACCTAGAAGGTACACAGTTGGATTTTGTGCGTGAGGGTCTAAATGAAGGATTCAAATTTAGCAACCCCAACGAACGCGACCGCTGCGGCTGTGGTGAATCGTTTCGCATTTAATGTCTGGGGTCAACCCAATAAGCTTGCAAGCCAATGACTTCGAGCTGTTTGACCTGCCTGCGCGGTTTGAACTTGATACTTTAGAGCTAGCCAAACGGTGGAAAGCCCTCCAAGCCCTTACCCACCCAGACAAGTTTGTCAGTAGCACTGGTGCTGATCAACGGATGGCTATGCAACGGTCTGTGCGCGTTAACGAGGCTTATCAGAGGCTGAGAACCCCCACATTGCGCGCAGGCTACCTGTGCGAACTTCGGGGCGCCTCCATTGACGCCGAGCGCAACACCGCCATGCCCCACGCATTTTTAGTTCAGCAAATGCAGCTGCGTGAAGATCTTGATGACGCATCAGGGAACCCAACGGCCTTGCAACGACTGGCCGATGTGGCGCTAGCAGCGAAAAAAGAGTGGCTGAATAAAGTAGCTACTGCCTTGGATGTTGACAACGACGCTGCGGCCGGTGCATCCGGCGTACGTGCACTCATGTTTATTGAGCGCGTTGCCAAAGATATCAACCAACAACTAGACGACGCAGCCTGAAAAAGCTGCGCAATAACCAGTAACGATTAACTTTATGGCATTGCTCCAAATTTCAGAACCGGGCCAATCTCCCGACCCACACCAACGCAAGATTGCAGTTGGTATAGACCTTGGCACCACACACTCATTGCTGGCCAGTGTGCGCAATGGCATTGCCGAATGCTTGCCTGACGAACATGGCCGTGTGATTTTGCCCAGCGTGGTGCGGTACACCAGCCAAGCACCAGGCCGTCAAATTGGTTATGAAGCCTTGGCTGCACAACACACAGACCCTGGTAACACCATCACATCAGTCAAACGCTTGATGGGTCGAAAGCGCGGTGACGTGCACAACGTAGACAACCTGCCTTACACCGTTATAGATGGCGAGGGCATGGCTTTGGTCACCACTGTAGCCGGCAACAAAACACCGGTTGAGGTGAGTGCAGAATTATTAGCCACCTTGCGCTTTCGGGCTGAAGACAGCTTTGACAACGACTTGTTTGGTGCTGTGATTACAGTACCCGCTTACTTCGACGATGCACAACGCCAAGCCACCAAAGACGCGGCACAGTTGGCAGGTATCAATGTACTGCGTCTTATCAACGAGCCCACTGCAGCAGCAATTGCATATGGCTTAGAGCAAGGCAGCGAAGGCGTGTACGCCATTTATGATTTGGGTGGCGGCACCTTTGACATTTCAATTCTTCGCTTGAGCAAAGGTGTTTTTGAAGTCGTGGCCACAGGCGGCGACTCTGCCTTGGGAGGTGACGACTATGACCGCGCACTGGCGCACTGGGCCTTGTTGCAAACACCTGGCCAGCCAGCACCAGAAAGGTTAAGTGCAACCGATAAAAGCATGTTGTACAACGCAGCACGTACCTGTAAAGAGCACTTATCAAACACCAACAGCGCCGAATTGGCAGCCCCACTTAGTGGTGGTGACATCAGCATCACTGTGACGGCGCAAAACTTCGCCGATGCAACCGCGCAACTAACACTGCGCACGGTGCAAGCTGTACGCAAAACCCTGCGCGATGCAGACATGGGTATTGACGATGTACAGGGCGTGGTCATGGTGGGTGGCTCCACGCGCATGCCTGTTGTACTGCAAGCCGTTGAAGCATTGTTTGGCAAACCGCCACTCACTAACCTAAACCCCGATGAAGTGGTAGCGCTTGGCGCTGCCATTCAGGCCAACCAGTTGGCTGGTAACCACACTGGCGACGCCCTGTTATTACTGGATGTTATCCCTCTGTCTTTAGGCATTGAGACCATGGGTGGCTTGGTTGAACGCATTGTGCCGCGTAACAGCGCCATACCAACCGCTCGCGGCCAAGACTTCACCACATTTAAAGACGGTCAAACCGCCCTCGCCTTGCATGTTGTGCAAGGTGAACGCGACTTGGTGGCAGATTGCCGCAGCCTTGCCCGCTTTGAACTGCGGGGCATACCACCTATGACGGCAGGTGCAGCCCGCATCCGTGTGACATTTACAGTCGATGCCGATGGCCTGTTGCAGGTGGGTGCCACAGAAACGCAGTCAGGCGTGCAAGCACACATTGACGTTAAACCGAGCTACGGCTTGTCTGACGACCAAATTGCCGCCATGCTTCGGGACAGCTTCAGCACCGCGCAACAAGACATGCAAGCCCGCGCATTGGTCGAAGCGCGTGTAGACGCCGAGCGCATGGTGTTGGCCACACAAAGCGCACTCGACGCAGACGGAGACTTGCTGACAGCGCAAGAGCGTAGCGGGATTACAGCCAGCATCAGCACCTTGTCTGACCTGATTGGCTCAGACGCCAGTACCAACGCAGCCACCATTGAGTCTCACACCAAACAACTGGCTGCTGCAACAGAAGGGTTTGCAGCGGCACGTATGAACCGTGGCATTGCACAAGCCCTGTCAGGTAAACGTCTAGACTCTGTTTAAGCAGAACGCTTCAAACTGACACCCGGTTAAACCCCAACACACTTATCAAGCGCCATGCCCATTATTAAAATTTTGCCTCACCCTGAATACTGCCCACAAGGTAAAGACATCAACGCGCCCGCAGGGACCAGCATTTGCGAGGCAATGCTAGACAACCATATCAATATTGAACACGCGTGTGAAATGAGCTGTGCATGCACCACTTGCCACGTCATCGTGCACGAAGGCGGCAGCAGCTTGAATGACGCTGAAGAAGCCGAAGAAGACATGCTTGACCGGGCTTGGGGTTTGGAGCCTAGGTCACGCCTAAGTTGTCAAGCCATTTTGGCGCAGGCCAACTTGGTGGTGGAAATACCCAAATACTCCATCAACCACGCCAAAGAAAACCACTGATCAACGCCCTATGCGTCAAATTGTTTTAGACACCGAAACCACGGGCCTGTCGCCTGAAGACGGCGACCGTATCATTGAAATTGGGTGCGTTGAGCTGTATCAACGCAAATTAACTGGCCGCAACCTGCACCTGTACATCAACCCAGAGCGTAAGAGCCATGAAGAAGCGCTAAAAGTGCACGGCATTAGCGCTGAGTTTTTAGCTGATAAGCCAAAATTTGCGGCTATTGCCCAAGAGGTGCTCGACTACCTACGAGGCGCTGAACTCATCATTCATAACGCACCCTTCGACATTGGCTTTTTAAACAAAGAGTTGTCATTGATGGGTCTACAACCCATCACCAACATCACCAACGGCGTTATAGACAGCCTAGCCATGGCGAAAGACCTGTTTCCAGGCAAGCGCAACAGCCTCGATGCGTTGTGCGACCGGTTAGAAGTTGAC
>CALBWZ010000453.1 GCA_937893415.1 uncultured Comamonadaceae bacterium
AAAGGCTGGCTTGATCGTTGCCGTCTTCATGCACTTGATGTGGGAGCGTTTGGCTTTTGTTTATGCCATTTTGCTGCCACCCCTTTTGATCCTAACTTTTATCGGTATCGGGACACTGGAGGCTAACTATACGTTTCTAACGCGCAGTATATTTTTCTTCAAAGGTGCGCAGTAAAAAAAGATTAGTCAATCTAGGACAAGTTTTATTCCATTGACATTCAGTAATTGGAGAGTCACGCATGGCAAAGAAAAAATACGTTGTACACACAGCGGTAATTTCCGGTTTTTTTATGGCTGTTTCCTTGTTTGCTTATCTCCTTATTTCGCATCATATGAGCATGCCAAATCAGGTCACGCAAAGCCGAGCTGGCTTGCTTAGCAACGGACAAAATGCGATTGAACGTATCAAACCGGTTGGAAACCTTTTCATGGAGTTGCCTGCAGAAGTTGTTGTAACGAATGCATCGATAAGCGCTAGCACACTGCCACTAGATGGTGCTCAGGTTTTTAATCAAAGTTGCGCCGCTTGTCATTCTTCAGGGATTGCAGGCGCACCCAAACTAGGCGACCAGGTGCAGTGGAAGACACGGTTGACTAAAGGTACCGAGGTCCTCTATGTCAACGCCCTTAATGGGATCAGTGGTTCGACTGGAGTTATGCCCGCAAAGGGGGGCAATGCTTCATTGAGTGATGCAGAAGTGAAGGCCGCTGTTGACTATATCGTAGACAAGGCAAAGACAAATTAAGGTAAGTCTCAATTTAACTGAGGGTGTCGTATGAAGCTAAAGAGAAGTTATTTTACGAGTTCGAGTCTGGACGACTTAGAGATTTTTGAAGAGCAACTCGAAGGTGCTGGTATTTCCACGCCTCAAATTCATGTGTTGAGTTTGGATGACCAGATCGTGTCAGAACATCCACACCTGCATGAAGTCCAATCATTCATGAAGCACGACGTAGTGCACAAGTCGATACTGGGCGCGGTGGTTGGTAGCGGATTGGCTAGCACGCTGCTGTTGATGGCCTTCAGCTTTGAACTGGTGAACATGTCAGTGGACTGGGTCCCAATTGTTTTCCTTTCGGTTGTCATTTTGGGCTTTAGCACTTGGCTGGGCGGCTTTACTGGGATTCAGACGTCTAACTATAAGTTAGCTAGATTTGAAAAAATTTTAGCGGAAGGCCACCATGTTTTTTTCGTTGATCTAGAGCCCGATCAGGAAAAAATTCTGGAGAAAATTCTAAAACTTCACCCAAATTTGGAACGGGCCGGAACGGAAGGTGGTTCTCCATACTGGCTGGTGAGCCTTCAGCGTAAATTTGGAATGATTCGGCACTCATAGTTACAGAAGTATTGTCCAGCACCATCCAATTCAATTTATGCCGAAAATCGTTTCGCGAAATTCTCTGATCGTTCTAGGTCAGCTTTATGCGCTTACTAAGCCGAGAGTGCTGCAGCTGATTGTCTTTTGCGCCCTTGTCGGAATGGTGATGGCTGTTCCGAGAACACCAACTTTTAGAGAAATTCAACATGCCATATTGGCTTGTGTAGGCATCTGGTTGGTTGCTGGAGCAGCCGCAGCCATCAACTGTTTGGTTGAAAAAGAAATAGATGCCAAGATGAAAAGAACCTCTTGGCGACCCACGGCACAAGGTCAAGTTGACAGCTTGCTGACGTTGTTTTTTTCCTTTGCACTTTGCGCAGCTGGTTCGGCTTTGCTGTATTTCTGGATAAATCCCCTAACCATGTGGCTTACCTTGGGCACTTTTTTGGGATACGCGGTTATTTACACAGTTATCTTGAAGCCACTCACGCCGCAAAACATAGTGATTGGGGGCTCGTCTGGTGCAATGCCGCCGGTGCTGGGATGGGCTGCCATGACGAATCAGGTGGGACCTGAAGCCCTTCTACTTTTTTTGATTATTTTCTTGTGGACTCCACCTCATTTCTGGGCGCTGGCGCTTTACCGAGTTGAGGAGTATCGGAAGTCGGGACTACCTATGTTGCCTGTGACTCATGGAATTAACTTTACGTGCCAGCAAATCTTGCTTTACACCATTATTTTGTTGGCAGCTTGTCTGATGCCATTTGTTTACGGAATGAGTTCTTGGCTCTATCTCTTAGTGGCACTGGCTTTAAGTCTGGTTTTTGTGCTTCATGCATTCAAGCTCTGGCGTCAATACTCAGACGAGCGGGCGCGCCAGACGTTCAAATTTTCTCTAGTTCACTTGAGCGTCTTGTTCTCGGCCATGCTGGTAGACCATTATTTGTTTTAACACAGTCAAATAGAGTGGACTTCACCTTGCTTTGGTTGGGCACACGAGGCCATAGGCTACTTCAAGAGTGCCTCTAAGTTACCCCTGGGTTATCCCTGCGGGGCTTATTGAGAGTTTTTTGGTATTGCTAAGGAAGGTCTGCAGAACCCTCGCGCCAGCGGGAGTTGAGGTTTAAAAGTTC
>CALBWZ010000454.1 GCA_937893415.1 uncultured Comamonadaceae bacterium
CCTTGTCACCGACGGGCAAGTACCAAAGTGGTTGCAGCCATCAGACCGCATCACCTTGGTTGACCACGCAAGTCTGATTGCGCCAACTGCAGGTGCTGTATTTGATTCAGGCAACATTGAATCGTACTTGCACCTCATACCGGGTT
This sequence comes from uncultured Comamonadaceae bacterium, assembly GCA_937893415.1. Lineage (GTDB taxonomy): Bacteria > Pseudomonadota > Gammaproteobacteria > Burkholderiales > Burkholderiaceae_C > RS62. Next base: position 147 of record CALBWZ010000454.1, read on the forward strand.
TGTCAGAGCGTTTTTTGTATCTGAATGACGACGTTTTTTTTGGCGAGACTGTTGATATTGACTGGTGGTTTGGCGATAGGTTAAAGGTGTTTGCCGAACACATGACAGTGCCCAATTTCTCAGATTTTCAGCCCAACGAAACAGCCTTGGTGAACGCTTCTATTTTGTCAAAAAATTGGTTGTCACAACGCTACCCAAACTACCGACATGACGCGCGCGTCTATTCACATGCACCACGCCCGATGATTAAAAGTGCGATGTTCGAGCTGGAAGTGATCGCTTCAGAGTTGTTTGAGCGTGTGCGCTCCACGGCATTTAGGTCATGGCAGTGCCCAGCTATCGTTCCAGATTTGGTGCCTCGTTGGATGGTGCGCCAAGGCTATGCAGAGCAAATTATTTTGAACCCTATGCATATCAGCACGGGTGAGCCTGCCGCACACAAGCAATTCGATAAGTTGCTGGGCGAGTTTGGCGAGTTGCCGTTCTTTTGCCTGAATGACACGTGCGACGAGGCTCAGTTAGACGATCCCCGTTTGCAGCGTGTCTCGCAAACGCTGTCTTCGTTGCTGCCAGAGCCATCGTCTTTCGAGCTGATAGACGCCACCAGCGAGTTGGCCTAACGGCAAGGATGACAGGCGGGCACCTCGTGGGTGTAGTGGCTATTGAGCAAGTTCTAGACTGGCGACAGACGCCACAGTGAGGTCACCTCTTTGCTGCGTGCAACAAACAAAGGGTCGCTGGGGTCTGCGGATTTTGGGTGAGTGGGGTGCGCGTCATGCCTGTCAAGCACTTGCAGTCCAGACTCAGCAACCCAAGCCATCAATTCCTCGCGACTGCGCAAGCCCAAGTGCTCGGCCAGGTCAGACAGGACCAACCAGCCTTCACCGCCTGGTGTCAAGTGTGATGACAAACCACTCAAGAACGCACGCAACATGGCACTGTCCGGGTCGTACACCGCACGCTCTATGGTTGCGCTCGCAGGTGTTGGCAGCCAAGGTGGGTTACACACAATGAGCGCTGCGCGACCTGGTGGAAACAAGTTGGCGGCCACAACTTCGATTTGTTGACCAAAGCCCAAACGCGCGAGGTTGTCTTGGGCACACTTAATAGCCCGTGGCTCTATGTCTGTGGCTACAATTTTTTGTATACCGCGCTTAGCCAAAACGGCGGCGATGACACCAGTGCCTGTGCCAATATCAAAGGCCAAGGTGGTTGCTTCTGGGCTGAGCGCAGCGGTGGCAATGAGTGCAATGTACTCTCCCCTTAGTGGAGAGTACACGCCGTAATGTGGGTGAATGCTGGCGCCTAGAAATGGAATGTTCACACCCTTTTTTTGCCATTCGTGAGCGCCAATCATGCCTTGTAAGTCTTTGATGGACGCAACCGACAAGTTGCCATCTGGCGCTCCCCACGCTTGCGTGATGGCAATTCGGGCATCTGGTGCGCGGCGCAGCTTCAGGCTGTGATCGGTCTCAAATTGAAGCAACACACGTCCCAGCATCACGGCGCGTCGCTCCTGTGTTTCTCGGTGCTGTGAAAACGCGGCGCGTGTCAATGCAACCGTGTTGTTGTGTACTGGTGGGATGAC
>CALBWZ010000455.1 GCA_937893415.1 uncultured Comamonadaceae bacterium
CGCCCCAAGTCACCTGAGCGAAAGTAACGCACCCCCTCGATTTCAACAAATGCATCCGCAGTAGCCTGCGGACATCGCCAGTAACCTTGAAACACCATAGGCCCGTTGATGACAATTTCACCGGCCTCGCCCTGCGGCAATGGCAGCAGCGTCTCTGGATCTACCACCATGGAGCGCACGCCTATAAAAGGCACGCCCAAACATTGCTGCTTGGTGGCCAGCGGCGGGTTGCTGTGTGAAGGGGCCGCCGTTTCAGTGAGGCCATAGCCTTCGGCGAAACGCAAACCAAACTCATCAAACAAACGCTGTGCCACTGCTTGGGGCATGGCTGCACCACCGCCCCCTATGTATTTCAAGCTGCTCAAGTCGTAGCTGGACATGTTGGGGCTGGCCAACAAGTCCATGATCATGGTGGGTATGTTGGTCCAGTGGGTTACCCGCCATTTTGAAATCATGCGTCCGGCCAAATCGCGGTTCCACCTTGGCATGACCACCATGGTCGCACCGCCAAACACAGCAGCATGCATGCCAGACACCATGCCAGTAATGTGGAACATGGGCACCACAATTAAGGACACCACTTCTGCGGTGGAGTTGCCCCAGTAGCTGCTAGCCACCGCGTTGTGCATCACACTGGCATGCGTGTGCATACAACCTTTTGGCAGACCTGTGGTGCCGCTTGTATATGGCAACACCGCCAAATCTGACGGCCCAGCCGTCAGCGCTTGCGGCAACCCCTCGTAATGTATGGCTTGCGCCCAAGAATGATGACCAGCCTGTGCCCATTGAGGTGGGTCAATAACGTCGCTCAACCACGGCACCCACGCCGTCGGCACTTCGGCCGCAAAACCATCGCTGGTAGCGTCTAGTACCTCACCAATATGCGCCACTACAACGTGGCGCAGCTGCTCGTCTGGCTGCAACGAGAAATCGGCTTTGGCCAAGAATCCTGCGAGGTCAGCGCTCACCACAGCGAATGCAGCTTGGGCATCACAAATGTAGTGCGACAACTCGTGCGCACGGTTCATGGGATTAACGGGCACCACCACAGCATTGGCTCGCAAAATAGCAAAATGCGCCACCACCCACTGGGGGCTGTTTTGCATCAACAACAACACACGCTCGCCCTTGGCCAAACCCAATGACTGCAGGTACGCGGCCATGCTGTCCACTTGGCGCGCTAGTTCGCCATAAGTTAGGACAGCATCAAAAAACACCACCGCCGCCTTGTTGGGGTACCGCATAGCGTTGACACGCAAATTCTCAACCAGGTTGGTTTCAGGTGCGCGCAGCTCACGGGATAAATGTGGTGGCCAAAATCGAAAGTGTGCAGGCGTAGAAGTCATGGTGTGCAGCTGACAAAGTTACTAGTGCATCAGAGCTTACGTGCAAGCCCCTGCACGGGCAAGGTTGAGCAGCCAGGAAAATGTCGCACTAGAGACCCTGAAATTAGAAGTGGATTAGCCGTATAAGAATTCTGAATAATGAATCTCTCAGACGTTGGCAAACGCCATCTATGCAAAATATGCATAGCCAGCTGGCGAAAACCCCAAGCGCGGCTTCTCAAAAGTTGATTTATATTAAAGTTCGC
>CALBWZ010000456.1 GCA_937893415.1 uncultured Comamonadaceae bacterium
CTTTTTTGCGCAGCTGTGGCCATGTGGTGGACGCCTATACAGGGCAAGTTGATGCCGATACGCGCCTGCTGGTAGAAGAACGCCTGCGCCACAACCAAGTCAAAGCGGTGGTTGCAACGTCGGCACTGGGTATGGGCTATGACAAGCCAGACTTGGGGTTTTGCGTGCACGTGGGCTCACCCTCAACGCCAGTGGCTTATTACCAGCAAGTGGGGCGCGCTGGGCGGGCAGTCGCGCATGCAGATGGCGTGTTGTTGCCGTCAGACGCAGACGAGCGTATTTGGGATTACTTTGCAACAGCGTCCATACCCGACCCGGTCAGCGCCCACAAGGTAGTGGCTTGTATAGAAGGATATGGGCTGGGCTTGCTGGGCATAGAGGCCGAGACGGGCATACGCCGTGGCCGCTTAGAGGCACTGCTTAAGATTTTGGCGGTTGAAGGCGTGGTCGAAAAAGACGGCTCAAACTGGCGCGCCACGGGCCTGGCCTACGTGCACAACACCGCCAAATGGGACGACTTACAGCAGGTGCGCCAGCAAGAGGCCGACATCATGCGCCAATACGCCCAAGGTGCCGGCTGCTTAATGGCCTACCTACAAACCGCGTTGGATGACCCGTCGCCAGCACCGTGCGGGCGCTGCTCGGTGTGCACTGGCCATGTCCCCCATCCAGGCCTTGCGCCTTCGCAGGACAAGCTGTTGGCCGCGCGAGACTTTTTGCGTGGCATGGATGTGGCTATCGAGCCACGCAAGCGGTGGCCTGCAGGTGTAGGCCGCAAAGGCGCGATTGACGGCTTTGTTGCGGGGCGCGCCGTGGCGTTTGCCGATGACCCAGGTTGGGTCGCTGAGTTACAGACTTGGCAGCAGTCACCACCTGGCCATGTGCCTGACGAGTTGCTGGCAGGGGCGGTGGCCACGCTGGCGCGGTGGTCTACAAGCTGGCCGAATCGCCCCGTGTGTGTGGTGCCACTGCCGGCCACCAACATGGCCGACAACCGCCAACTGGCTGCGTATATTGCGCAGCGCGGCAAGCTGGCGCTGCACGATGTGTTCACATGGACAGGCGGGCCAGCACCCGACGATTCCGCATCCACACCAGCGGTGCTGCACCTGCAGTCGGTCATTGGCTTGAGCGAACACGCCGACTTGCCTGCTGGCACTGTGCTGCTGGTGGCGTCAACCGTGCGCACACGCTGGGCGGCTACCGTGGCTGCCGCGCTGCTGCGGGATCATGGTGTTTCTCAAGTGCTGTTGCTGACGTTGCATCTACAGCCTTAACCGGCATAACGTGCATTACGTGCATAAGGTGCATAAGGTGCATAAACGCCCTTTTTTCAAACCAGCTGCACGTCACCAGCCACATGACTGGCGTTAGGATGAACCCGCTGCTTCATGCTTTTTTTTACTTGCCACCTACCGACCCCATGACCACTGACATCGACAACATAAAAAACGACTTAGGCGAAGACGCAACGGACAACGCCATGCGTCAAGAACCCCGGTTGTGGCAAAACGAGCAATGGATGGCGCAGGTCATCAAGAACGAAGACGACGATGGTTGGGCCGTGGCGATGTACAAAGACGGTGCATCAGAGCCGGCTTTGGTAGGCCCGTGGACCATGGGGCGCGACAAAAAGAACCCCAAGCCGCTAGACGGCAATGCCTTCATCACCTTGGTAAAAACCGCCAGTGAATTTGTGCGCCGCCAAGAGCAGCAGCTACACGCCACGCTGCACCAGTCGGTCACTGTGAATGGCCAAACCGGACGCGTCACGGTGCTGCTAGATATCGTGCCCGATGAGGACAACCCCTTTGGCGTGTTGAGTGCCCAAGATGAAGGCGGCGACACGCTGGCTGAGTTCAAGGTGAACGCGGGCTTCAAGCTCAACCGCCAGACGGCTCAACAGTGGGTGGATGCTGGGCTCGTGCAGCCTGCTGGTCACTAACCCACGCAGGCAGGCATGGGGCACACCCCATGCCACGTGTGGGTTTATTTCTGCCCGCGTGCCCACTTCACCAAGTCAGCGCGACTCATTGCGCCGCTGGTGCGAGCCACTTCTCGGCCGTCTTTAAACAAAGCCAATGTGGGAATGCTGCGTATGTTGAACCGTGCGCCCACGTCTTGGTGGGCCTCGGTGTCCACTTTTGCCAGCAACACCTCACCGGCTAAGTCGCCAGCAGCAGCCTCAAACTGTGGGGCCATGGTGCGGCAAGGCCCACACCAAGGCGCCCAAAAATCCACCAACACAGGCATGGCGCTGCGGCTGATGTGTTTGTTGAGCGATGCGCCGTCTAGCGCTACAGGCTTGCTGCTGTGCATGGGTTGCTGGCAACGCCCGCAAGTGGCATTGGCTACATCGCCTATGTGTAGACGGTTGGTGGTGTGGCAATGAGGGCACACGATGAGTGAGGTACTTGAGGTACTTGAGGTGGGCGATGTGTCAGCGGTCATAAGCAGGCAGTTAAGAGATAAAAAGTTCAACAATACATGGTTTAGCGTAAGACTTACAACCACCGTGCAATCAAACTACACAGGCCACTGAGCACCAAGGTAGACGCAACTGGTAAACGAATCACCCGCCCGGCAATGCGCAGCTCAAAGTCACCCGGTAGAGTCCCCACGCCAAAACGGCGCAAAAAAGGGAGCAGGCCGTTGATGAGCACCAAGGCCAAAAACACCGCTATAAGGTACCTGAACATCAGCTTCTCACAATGTGTGCGTGCGGTCGAACTGGGTAAAACCCAGCAGCCCACCACCGTCGTTAACGGCTTGGGTGCTGGCTGGTGCAACCAATGCCAACACTTTAAACAACTCGCCCATTTCGTGTTCGTGCACCAGCTTTAAAGCGTGCGATTGCTCGCCAACGGTGGCACTGGGCAGCTCATTGACGAGGCCGCAATTGAGTAAGAAACGGCCTTGGCTGGTGTAGCCCATCACGTCCAAGCCCGCCTCTTGCGCCGCCACAGCTGCCGCCGTGAAGTCCACATGCACAGTGATGTCCTTTAGCCCGACACCGACCAACGGGTTGGTGTCGCTGGTGTGTTGGTAATGGCACATCAGCGTGCCCATGTGACGTTGCGGGTGGTAGTACTCGGCTTGGGTAAAGCCGTAGTCCAACAGCAGGGCCGCGCCGCTTTTGAGGCAGTCGCCCAAACTGCGCAGCCAAGCCTGGGCTTGCTGGTGCCACTCCACCCAATAATCCAATTGCGCAGGCACCTCAAAGTCTGGCCTGAGTTGGGTAGGCCTGTCTTCCCATTGCAGCTGCCAATGTGGCTGGGCTGCGTCTAGGGCAACGCCTCTCTCTAGCCACTCACCCGCTTTGGTGCGCAGCAATAATTTAGTGGGCATGGCATCCAACACTTCGTTGCCAACCACCACGGCGTGCAGCGCGTCAGGCCACTGCGTTACCCATTGCACGCTCACACGGCTGGCGAAGGCTTGCAGCCTGGCTTGCTGGCGTGCGCGCAAGGTCGCAGACACCTCCACGATCACGTAACGCTTAAATGGCACTTGGCTGTCCAATAAAGCGTCAATCAGTTGCGCTGCCAAGGCGCCAGTGCCGCCGCCAAATTCCCAGACTTCGTCAACGCCGCACAGCGTCATGGCTTGGGCGACTTGTTTGGCCACCGTGCGGCCAAATACAGGGGTGAGTTCAGGGGCGGTGACAAAGTCTGAGCCATCGCTGGGCATGAGGCCCAGCTTGGGGCGCTCGTTGGCGTAGTAGCCCAAGTTGGGTGCGTACAGGGCCTGGGCCATGAAGTCGTCAAACGGCAACCAGCCCCCACCTGTCTCTAGGCGTTGGTTGATATACCCCTGCATAGCCTCGGGTGTGGCCAGCGTGGGGGGGGAAGTCGGTACACTTGGGGTCTTCATGCGCAGTAAATAGCTGTTGACAGCCGACATTGTGCGCCAAGCGCTTGCGCCCCTCACAACACCTGTTTTAAGCTAAAACCATGTCAGTCTCTTCCGCACCGCGCTTCAGCGCACAACTGGTTCCCCGCGTTGCACTGGTTACAGGTGCGGCCACACGCTTGGGTCGGGCCATTGCGCTGGCACTGGCGCAAGCCGGATGGGATGTAGCCATTCACTACCGCAACTCCCAGGCACAGGCCAGCGAAACCCAACAAGACTGCCAAAACATCAACGCCGCTGGGCGCTTTCATACCTTTCAGGCCGATTTATCCGACGCGGATGACTGCCGACAATTGGCCGCACATATGGGCGCGCACTTCGGATCTTGGGGCGCAGTGATCAACAGCGCGTCTGTGTTTGAACATGACACCGCAACCTCTGTTAACGCCAACAGTGCATCTAACCACTGGCAGACCAACACCGTAGCGCCCGTGTTGCTGACCCAAGCTTTGTATGCCCATGCCCAACAACATGGCACTTGCGCGGTAGCTGTCAACATGCTGGATCAAAAGCTGTGGAACCTCAACCCAGACTTTTTCAGCTACACCCTGAGCAAGTCGGCGCTAGAAACCGCCACCACCTTGCTGGCCCAAGCTTTGGCACCTATCATGCGCGTAGTGGGTGTTGCGCCAGGCCTCACCCTGACCAGCCACATGCTGAGCGACGAGCAGTTTCAGGCGTTGCACAAGTTGTCGCCATTGGGCCAATCCAGCACGCTAGAAGATGTGGTGGCCACCGTGTTGTTTGCACTCAACAACGCATCTATTACCGGTACCACGCTGCTGGTAGACGGCGGGCAACACCTGATGAAATTTGAGCGTGACTTCTCCTTAATGACCTGAGCCATGACCGACAACACCACACACACCACCGCACGAAGCGCCCATTCGACTGATGCCATGCTGGGCAACCAGATACTCACGCTGTCAGGTTTGAAATTTGAAGCCAGCCTAGGTATCTTGGAACACGAAATAAACACGCCTCAACCCATACAAGTGGATGCAGAACTCAACCAAGGCCAGCAACCACTGCTGCCACACGACGACGACATCAACCATGTGCTGGACTACCGCCGTGTGCGTCAAATCATCATTGACGAATGCACGGCTGAGCACGTCAACCTGCTGGAGACGCTGATTGGCAGACTCACACACAGGCTGATGCAACTGCCAGGCGTACTCGGGGCGCGTGTGCGCATTGCCAAGCTGGAAATTTTTGAAGACTGCGAAGTCGCCATACGCATGCAAGGCGGTCAATGGTGAAGGCCACAGCCCTACCCGAGGCGGCGCTGTGACAGAAGCGCTTGGTCATGCGCTGGGTGACCCATTGCGCGAAGAGAACGCGTTAGAGAAACGCCTGCGCCGCCAAATGGGCCAAGCCATCGGTGACTACAACATGATTGAACACGGCGACCGTGTCATGGTGTGCATGTCTGGCGGCAAGGACAGCTACGCCATGCTGGACATTTTGATCAAGCTCAAAAGCCGTGCCCCCATAGACTTTCATATAGTGGCCGTTAATTTAGACCAAAAACAGCCTGGGTTTCCGGCGCACATATTGCCAACCTACTTGGCAGCGCAGGGTGTGGAATTCCACATTGAACATCAAGACACCTACAGCGTCGTAAAAGACAAAATCCCAGCAGGTAAAACCATGTGCAGCCTGTGCAGTCGTCTGCGCCGAGGCATTTTGTACCGCGTGGCTGGCGAGCTCGCATGCAACAAAATTGCGCTGGGTCACCACCGCGACGACATCTTACAAACCCTGCTGCTCAACATGTTCTTCGGCGCATGCCTGAAGGCCATGCCTGCCAAATTGATCAGCGACAGTGGCCAAC
>CALBWZ010000457.1 GCA_937893415.1 uncultured Comamonadaceae bacterium
CCACCGACAGGAATCGAACCTGTATCTAGCGCTTAGGAGGCGCTCGTTCTTTATTGGATAAAACAGTTTAAAAACAACAACTTACATAGCAACTGCCGTGGACTCGTAGTTAAGTGTAAGGCATAAATATTGAGATGTCTACCTAATAAATACCTAGAAAGATGTGTCAGAATTTCTGTGTTGACCTTGATAGGGGGGGAGGGGTCAGCGCTTCTGTGAGTAATCGTAGTACCCGCCTACGCACACAAAAAGCTAGATTTGGAAAGTCTGCTGCCCTTCACAGTCTGATGCGCTCAGTGCATCGGCAGCACACTAGCTCGATTGAAGCGTGTCTAGAGGTTTTGGGGAATGCCACCTTGCACTACGGTTTCAAAAAACTTCTGTTTATTCAAGTAGTTTCACACCCCCAGAGATCTTTTACTCATTATTGAAATGAAATCTCGTCACAGTCTCCGACCAGCAGGCTGCTTTTGGGAAACGCGACGCCAATGAGTTGATGGGCCGCACCGAGTGCAACCGCGTGGTGAACTTCACAGGCCACCCGCGCTATGAAGCCATGGGCTTGGCTGAACTATGCCAGCATGTGCACCAGCTCTACGCCAAGTATGACATTGCCCGTTTGACAACTGACATGTACTTGAGCACCCTCACGCCAGCCATGAAGCCCAGTGACGCTTACGCGCACATCGCCTTACGCAAAACCGAACGGGTTGAGATTGACGAGCTCGAAGGTCGCATCACCGTGGGCCTGGTGACGCCTTACCCACCGGGCATTCCACTGTTGATTCCGGGGGAGGTATTCAACAAGAAAATTGTGGACTACCTCAAGTTCTCAAGAGAATTCAATTCCCAGTGTCCAGGTTTTGAAACCGATATTCATGGACTGGTTGAAGAGATTGATGAGCAAGGTCAACTGCGTTATTACGCTGATTGCGTCAAGGAATGAGGGTAATCGACCTTGGGGCATGGTGTGAATTGAACCAATGCGATCATGCCCATTTCCAACCACCTCTGAAGTGGCGCATTCAAGCGCAGGTGTTGGCAAACGCCTGCTGTATCTTATGCTCAGGCGGTGGGGCATAGCCACCCAGGCGAGACGTGCGCAAACCCAAGCGGGCCAAGCCTTCTGCCAACGCCACAGCACACGCTAATCCGTCAATTACAGGTATTTGGTAGCGTTGGCTCAAAGATCCGGCCAAATCAGCCATGCCAGCACAGCCTAGAACAATAGCCTCTGCCTTGTCCTCATCGATGGCTTTGACGATTTCTGCTTCAATTTTGCTGCACGCAGCAGGGTTGTTGCCCTCCAGGTCAAGCACTGCGACCTCTGATGAACGAACCCTGACGCACTGATGCGCCATGCCGTAGCGCTGTAAATTGTGCTCAAGTGCAGGTACAGACCGCGCTAAAGTTGTAATCACTGAGAACTTGTTGGCCAACATGGCGGCACATCGGTAGGCTGCCTCACCTATGCCAATCACAGGTTTGTCGGTCAAGCACCTGGCTGCGTCCAGACCGGTGTCGTCAAAACAAGCAATCACAACCGCGTCGTAGTTTTGCGCGCTGTGGATGGCTTGCAGCAGACCATTCACGCTGTTGGCTTCATCAAAATAGCCTTCAATGGATGCGGGGCCGTTTGACGAGGTGAGGGCGACAATTTCAGTGCCTGGGCTGGCTGCATTGCGTGCCGCTTGACCGATTTTGTTGGTCATGCTAACGGTCGTATTGGGGTTCACAACTAAGATTCGCATGATCTTTATATTTCTGCGCCTAAATAGGCAGCCTTGATTCGGTCGTCGCTCATGAGCGATTTCGATTCACCAGTTAAAACAACGGACCCTGTTGACATGGCATACGCGCGTTTGGAGATGGAAAGTGCCATGCGGCTGTTTTGTTCCACCAGCAAGACACTGACTTTCTCATCGCGCGAAATGGCAACGATTGAGCGCGCGATGTCTTGAACCAATTTAGGTGCAATGCCCAAGCTGGGCTCATCAAGCAAAAGCAATTTGGGCTTGGCCATCAAGGCTCGACCAATCACCATCATTTGTTGCTCACCGCCAGAAAGCGTACCAGCTTGTTGTTTGAAGCGCTCTCTCAGCCTAGGGAAACGCTCCAACACACTGTCCAGGCTGCGTTGAACCTCAGCTTTGTTGTGCCGTGTGAAAGCGCCCATGAACAAGTTATCTTGGACGGACATGTAGGGAAAAACACGCCTACCCTCGGGCACCATGGAAATGCCCATTTCGACAACTTTAGCTGCAGGTGTGCCATCTAATCGTTCGCCCATGTAGTGGATCTGCCCAGACTTGATGGGCGCCAGTCCCGTGATGGCACGCAAGATGGACGACTTGCCCGCACCATTGGCGCCGATGAGGGCTACCGTTTCACCTTCGTTGACATCCACAGACACACCTTTAAGTGCGTAAACGTGGTCGTAATACAGCTCGACATTTTGGAAATCAAGTATTTTGGTCATGCGCTACATCCCTATTGCGGCGTCTTCAGAACCGAGGTAAGCCTCGATCACTTTGTTGTTGTTTTGAATTTCCACGGGCGTGCCTTCTGCAATTTTTTCGCCAAAGTTAAGCACAACAATGCGATCAGAAATTTTCATCACAGCAGGCATGTCGTGTTCCACAAGCAGCACCGTAACCCCGCGCTCGTCGCGCAAGCGTCGCACTAAATCAACCATGTGCATGGTTTCGTCGTGGTTCATGCCTGCAAACGGTTCATCAAGCAGCAAGACCTTCGGATTGGTTGCCAGTCCAATGGCCATCCCCAAAGCCCGCAAGTGGCCCTGTGGCAAGGTTGAGGCCATCTCATGACGAATGGCTTTAAGGCCTAGAAAATCAATAATCCCGTCGGCTGATGCGCCAAATGCAGATTCATCTGTGTGCGCTGTTTTGCTGCCAAAGAAAAACCCCCAAAGCGAAGCCTTGGATCGCAGATGGTGCGAGACGATGATGTTTTCACGCACAGTCATGGAGCGAAAAATGGTCGTTTCTTGAAAGGTTCGAACAACGCCTTTGCGCGCTACCACATGCGGAGCTAAGTTGTTGATACGCTGCCCTTCAAGTAGGACCTCACCACTGCTAGTGGATAAAAAGGAGGAAATCAGCTTGAACAGGGTTGACTTGCCGGCTCCATTCGGTCCGATCACGCTCAAAATCTCACCAGCATGTACAGAAAAACTGACATCGTTGACTGCAATCAAACCGCCGAACCGCTTGGTGACATGCTTGATGTCCAAGATGGTTGTCATGATCACACTTTCTTTCTGTCAAAGAGACTGAGAACCCCATTGGGCAAAGCCAACATCAGCGCAATCAGCAGCGAGGAGTAAATCAACAGTTGGTATTCGCCTGTGGTGAAAAGCAGATCCCACCCAAAGTACAGCATCAAGGTGCCTAACATGGGACCAAAAACATACCCGAGACCGCCCAAAAAGCAATTGAGCATGAAGTTCACGCTGTCAGAAACCTGGAATGAAGAAGGGTAGATGGACTGGGAGATGGCAATGAAACTGGCACCTGCGATACCTCCGAAGAACGATGCAATGGCGTAAGTTATGACGCGCAAATGCGCAGTATTGACGCCAATGGATGAAGCCAGTTCTTCGTTTTGTTGCAAAGATCTGCACAAGTGGCCCAGGCGTGAGTTCACGATGCGCCACAGCACCGCGTAAGCGATCACCATGAAGGTGACAGCCATCCAGTAAAAACCAATTTTGGGATTGGCCATGGTACTGAAGTCCGGTATCAGCGTGATGCCAAAGATGCTCAATTCACCTGGCAATGGAATCGATGTGATGCCTTTGGCGCCTTTGGTGATGGGCATGGCCAATGCGCTCAAGCGCATCACTTCAGTGAGCACCAAGGTGATCATGGCAAAGTACACGCCACGCAAACGCAGAATAGGCAGTCCAATGAGTACCGCTAAAGCTGCGCAAAAAAGGCCTGCCAATGGCAGGGTCAGCCAAAAGCTCAGCCCGTATTGCGTCATCAAGATAGCGGAAACGTAGCCACCAGCCAGCGCATAGGCCCCTTGACCGATGTTGATGCGACCAATGTAGAAGGTGAGCCAAACACCAGCAGACGCAATCGAGAGCAAAGCCACGGATGTGAGGGTGTAGTAAAAGTCCGTACGGCCAGAAATACCAATAGCCCATGGCACACCAATGTAGGTGAGTGCCAGGAAGGCAGCAATCATTGTTAAGTGATTCTTTTGCATGCTCTTAACCCCAGGGTTTGCCCATCAGGCCTTGAGGACGGAAAGACAGGAACACCATCAAAGAGGCAAAGATGGCCAAATAAGTGATATCACCGTATTCTGATAAGACCGTAAGCCCAACGCTCTCCATCATGCCTAAGATGAAGCCGCCAGCAATGGCGCCAGAAATCACGCCTGCGCCACCGATCATGATCATCATGAACGCTTTGATTGAAGCAGGGCCACCCATGCCCAAGTTGATGCCTGTGATAGTCACCAGCAAACCACCCACCAAGCCTGCAAGGGCAGCGCCAAGCGCAAAACCCAGCATGGAATAACGCTCTACGGCAACACCCATCAAGGTTGCGGCTACTTTGTCTTGAGCCAGTGCCCGCATGGCACGACCAGCGCGTGAATATTGCATGAACAAAATGAAAGCTGCAATCATCAAAATAGCGATCACTCCAATCAAAATCCGGTCATATGGCATGACGATGATGAAGTCCCAATTGAGAACGCCATCTATGATTTTGGGGACGCCACGTTGTTTTTCCCCGAAAACAAGCAAGATGACCGCGTCCAAAAAGAAAGCAATGCCTGCGGCGAGCAGCATGGTGCTTTCCTCCCGATGAGATTTTTTGATGACAGGTCTGAAGAGAAATTTTTCAACCAATGCACCTACTGCAGCCAGTACAAGGACTGACAACAGCAAACCGACCAAGAAAGGCAATTTGAACTGAGCGACCACGGTGTAGGTGATAAAACCACCCAGCACGTACATTTGACCGTGCGCAAAGTTGAGCACGTTCATGAGGGAAAAAATCAAGGTTAAACCCAGCGCGATCAGTGCATACTGCGCGCCCAAGTAAAGCCCGTTGACAATAATTTGTTCCATAACCTACCTTGAAAAGCCATGCTGTCAAACAGTGTGTGACAGCATGGCTTTTGCTAACTACGAGTGTTGGTACTGTTTAGTCAACTTGCGCAACAAACAAGGTTTCGAACTTGCCGCTCTTGTAGACATTCACAACCAAGGGCACAGAGACCTGGCGTTTTTGTCCGAAAGAGCTCATACCAACGTACTTGAGCTTGGCATTACCCACCATGTAGGGGTTAGGCGCTTCAAAGGTGTCCATTGTCTTTTGGAATGTCTTGACGTCTGTCAAACCTTTGGGGTTGGCTTTCAAGGTTTCCAAAATGTATTCAAGCGCATAGACCTTGGTGTTGGACTCGTCGTTGTACTCGCCAAACATTTTGGTGTAACGCTTCACGAATTCGCGCATCTTGTCTGAAGCCAATTGCGGTGTTGAAGCGCCTCCAACAGAAACGAAACCATTGGCCAAATCGCCAGCACCCTCTTTCAATACGTTGGCATCTTGTGCCGTTTCTGTTGAGATCGTTCCCTTAAAGCCCAATTCACGTGCGGAACGAATCAACTGTGGGGCGTTGGCAGGCGACACGCCAGACAAAACCAGCAAGTCAGGGCGAGTCTTTAGAACGGGAAGCAAAACAGGTGAGAAGTCAGTTGTATCAACCTGATAGGTCACATTGCTTGAAGTGACCTTCAAACCCACAGCCTTGGCAGCAGAAACACCGCCATCACGTTGGCTCAAAGGATCAGATTCATTGGCAGCGACAAAGGCCACACTCTTGACGCCATTGGCTTTCATCAAGTGCTTGTAGATGGCTGGGCCAGACTGGTAATTGGCAACCATACCCAAAACGGCATTGGATGCGGGTTTTGTGTAGAGTTCTTTGGGGAAGGCGTAAGGGAAGTACATGATGCCCTTTTTCTCAGCTACGGGGCGAACAGCTGCTGCACCGTCATCAACATTGGGGCCAACAACGTAGTGGATGCCTTCTTGTGCCATTTTTTCCATGCCTGCAATGGCACGCTTGGGATCTTTTTGGTCATCAAAAGCAATGATTTCAACGTTGTAAGTGGTGCCACCAATCTTCACGCCACCGGTTTCATTGATCCAAGCAGCACGAGTCTCCATGGATCGCTGATTAGAAATGCCCCAAGATGCGGCAGGGCCTGATGTGACACCGACAAAACCAATTTTCAGTAGGGGATTGGCAGCGATCGCACCTTGTGACAAAGCTATCAAAGTCAGGCTTGCCATCAGCGTAGACTTCAAAAAATTACGTTTAACCATTTCAGTTTCCTCCATGATAGTGAATGCTTAATAATGAACCGATAAAGCTAGAAAGCCCGACCTTTTGAGGTTGGTGCTCACATCTTATAACATTGTTAACAATTTATAATACTAGCGTAAACACCTATTTTGCAAGATCAGGCCTTGATTTGTAAGCATCAACCATGCCAAGTTGATGTGCGTTTTTGAATGGTTTTCTGCATTGTTGCCCACGTGTTTCGTGCTTAGCGACATGAAGTGCACACTTTCAGTGCTTAGGGGTAAATTTTTGGTGCAGCCGTCTTGATCGCTGATAATGGATCCAACCATATTTCACGCCATTTGGATGTGTAGGATGCAAACATGAAGCCAGTGACTGCTTTACAAAGTGCCGACGAGGAAGAAAAGATCGTTGAGAGCATTTACGAAGCTTTGGTCAATCAACGTTTAGCACCAGGAACCAAGCTTTCTGAATCTGCACTTTGTGAAGTTTTTGGCGTGGGACGCATGCGCATACGCCGAAGCTTGTTGTTGTTGGCTAACCGTGGTTTGGTTGAGCTGCATGCCAACAAAGGTGCTTATGTTGCCAAACCCTCTTCCCGTCAGGCGCAAGAA
Source organism: uncultured Comamonadaceae bacterium (assembly GCA_937893415.1). Lineage (GTDB taxonomy): Bacteria > Pseudomonadota > Gammaproteobacteria > Burkholderiales > Burkholderiaceae_C > RS62. The sequence continues at coordinate 6,966 of CALBWZ010000457.1, forward strand.
ATTTTTGAAGCCAGGTTGGCTATTGAGCCCCCAATTGCCCGAGTCGCTGCGAGCAAAGTGAAAGCCAGCACGATCAAATCCTTGGAGCGGTTGTTGCTTAAAGAGTCTGCCGCACATGCTGCCGGTAACCGCCAAGAGGCCATTCGTCTTTCTGGTCAATTCCACACCGATTTGGCCCAATTGACAGAAAATGCCTTTTTAATACAAGTCGTGAAGGACTTGGTGACCAGGTCTTCTTTAATCATTGGCATGTTTGGTGATTCAGGCATCATCAATTGTCGAGATGAAGAGCATGCAGGCATCATTCAGGCGCTGCGTTCGCATGATGGCGTGCTCGCTGAGCTATTGATGCAGAAACACATCGTGCACATTCAAGAGCACGTTGACTTTAATAAGCCAAAGCCTGCGTCCAAAGATCTGCGATCGATTTTCGCCGTTTGAAAACCATTGCTGGTTTGATTGGCTGGGGTTACTAGAACAGCGTAGTTCAAGAACTTCAAGCGTGTCAAGATCAAGCCACCCTTTATTGGTGTGGTTACTAACAAATCAACTTAAAGTAAATTTAGATTTTTTTAAGCTCTGTATTTTCTCTATTTTTCTTACTACCCATCATCTTTGGGTCAGATTTTTAAATTTTCACCTTTAAAGTATCTATCCAGGTGCTACAACATCTACACACTTCAATAGCTCCTCCCCCCTTACTAAGAGGAAGGCAGAGAATATCTCTTTCATTACCAATCGCTCTGAAAAGGGTGTCATATCGCTCGTTCAGCCTGTGACATTGAACAGCGAAATTGCCATCCTTTGGCCAAAGCCTGATCTTGATGTTGGACTTGCCAATGCGCAGCTTCAGAGCAGATGGAACTGCTTTCTGAAAGTACGGGACATTGTTGTTGAGGTTGTAACCATTCACGATAAACGTGATACTACCAATTTTCACAGCTGGCATGCGTATTCTACCTAAAATCTACCTAAAAAGTAGTCCCTAGTCATGCATAAGCTATTGATTTAATTTAATAAATCCACTGTCGGCTGGTACCACCGACAGGAATCGAACCTGTATCTAGCGCTTAGGAGGCGCTCGTTCT
>CALBWZ010000458.1 GCA_937893415.1 uncultured Comamonadaceae bacterium
TGGCAGTGGCTGACGGGCGTGTGGTGTATGCAGGTTCCGGCTTGCGTGGCTATGGCAACCTCGTTATCTTGAAGCACAACACGACCTACCTCACCGCTTATGCACACAACCAAGCCCTGTTGGTGCGTGAGGATCAAGTGGTGAAACAAGGTCAGCGCATCGCCGAAATGGGCAGCAGCGATGCAGACCGTGTCAAGCTGCACTTTGAGGTACGTCGTTTGGGCAAACCAGTCGACCCGACGGCTTATTTGCCCAAGTAAGCTGTGCGTCACTGCAACCAACCGGCACCGCTACAAGTGCCGGTTTTTTTACGCCTGTCATGTGCCATCGATGATGAAAAGAGTGGTGTAAGACTGCGACAATAACGGGATGAGTTCAGACACAACGCCCCCATCCTCGCTCCCCTCTTCTGCCGGTGTGCCTGAAGCGCCAACAGCAACTACTCCCAACGAACAACAGGCTGCCAAGCCTCGTCCTGAGACGCCACCGCGTGGCAGCAGGCCTGATGCTTGGCTGTACGTGCACAGCATGGACTTAAACGCTCAAGGTGTGGCGCATACAGACGACGGTAAGGTGGTATTCATTGACGGTGCTTTGCCAGGTGAGTGGGTGAGTGCACAAGTGCACCGCAAAAAAGCGCATTATGAAATGGCCTCTTTACAGGCGGTGCACGAGTCGTCGTCCCAGCGCGTAGCCGCGCCTAAATGCCCACACTTTGGCTTGCATGCGGGCAGTTGCGGCGGCTGCAAAATGCAGCATTTGCAACCCAGCACGCAAGTTGCCATCAAGCAGCGTGTCCTAGAAGACAATTTGTGGCACTTGGGTAAATGCAAACCTGACTTTTTATTGCGCCCCATTGAAGGGCCCACGTGGGGTTACCGCTTTAGGGCACGCTTGTCAGTGCGCTATGTGGCCAAAAAAGGCACGGTTTTGGTTGGCTTTCACGAGCGTAAAAGCCGCTACGTTGCCGACATGGGTAGCTGCGCGGTACTGCCCACCCATGTGAGTGACTTGCTGCCCAATTTGCGCAGCCTGTTTATGTCCATGGATGCACGGGAACGCTTGGCCCAGCTTGAAGTGGCTTGTACGCATACGCAGACAGGCATGGTGTTGCGTCATTTAGAGCCTTTGAGCGATGGCGACATGGCCAAACTGCGTGCATTTGCAGTTGTACATGGTCCCAGTGTCGAACGCCCCGCGCAGCCAAACATTCAGTGGTACTTGCAAAGCAAAGGCCCGGACACCATCAAGCTGCTTGATGAGTCAGATGGCGACTTGTATTACGACCTGACAGAGTTTGGCGTACGCATGCCTTTCAGGCCTGCCGATTTCACGCAGGTCAACCCGTTCATCAACGACGTGCTCGTGAGTAAAGCGCTTCGTTTGTTAGCGGTTCTACCCACTGAGCGTGTTATTGACTGGTTTTGTGGTTTGGGCAACTTCAGCCTGCCTTTGGCCACCATAGCCCAAGACGTGTTGGGTGTGGAGGGCAGCGAGACCTTGGTGAAACGTGCGCAAGACAACTACACCTTATTTGAAGCGTCTAAGCCCACTGGTGCGGTGGCTACCACTGGTTTTGTCGCACGCAACCTGTTTGAAATGACGCCAGAGGTGTTGCGCAACGATGGCACAGCCGACAAATGGTTGGTAGACCCACCTCGCGACGGTGCAATGGCTTTGTGTACCGCTCTGGTTGGCGCTGTGGCGATGGCCAGCTCGGGTTGGGCACCTCCTAAACGCATTGTGTACGTGAGCTGTAACCCTGCCACTTTGGCGCGCGATGCCGGTATCTTGGTGGACAGCGGCCTATACGCACTCAGTGCGGCTGGCGTGGTGAATATGTTTCCCCATACCGCACACGTTGAAAGCATGGCTCAGTTTGACTTGGTGGGCTGATCTAAGCTGCGTTAAAGTCCGATGGACACACGCTCCCGGCCATTAAAAAAGGCACTGGGCATATGCGCAGTGGCTTTTTGATTTAGGGAAAGGCTGCTTGCTTAGTCGTCGCCGCCAAAAATACCCAACAGCATCAACAAATTTTGGAAAATGTTGATCAAGCTCAGGTAGATGCTCAAAGTGGCCGTGATGTAGTTGGTCTCGCCACCATCGATGACGCGCTTGATATCGACCAACAAAAATGCACTGAAGATGGCCACAGCCAGCATAGACAACACAATCATGCCGGTAGAACTGGCCACAAACATGTTGATCAACATGCCGACAATCAACAGCACCACACCAATGGTGAGCCACTGGTTCAAGCCGCTTAAGTCGCGCTTGACAACGGTGGCCAATGAGGCCATGGCAAAAAACACGCCGGCGGTACCACCGAAAGCCATCATCACCAAATCAGCGCCATTGCTGAAACCAAGCACCATGGCAATGAGACGTGAAATCATCAAACCCATGAAGAATGTAAAACCCAACAGCACTGGAACGCCAGCGGCTGTGTTTTTAAATTTGTTGATGGCGTAAATGAAGCCGAAGGCGCCGGCTAAAAACACCACAATACCCATCATGCCACTCATGGCAGCTGTGATGCCTGTAGAGACGCCAATCCAGGCGCCAGCCACGGTGGGTAGCAAACTGATAGCCAGCAACCAATATGTGTTGCGTAAAACCTTGTTGCGCTGCGCGTTGGATGCGCTGGCGCCAAAGCTACCAAAGGATTCAACTTGACGGTTCATGAGGTTTATTCTCCTATGTTGTGCTTTGGAGTCCCAAAGCATTTGAACAGTTTACTAAATAGTGATGCACTGGCGCGATACAAGCCATTGACGCCACAAGCTGTGAGGTTAATGTGACTGTAATGTAGGCAATATTGGCATTTTGGTCGGCATTACAGCGTTATGCTAGTTGGTGTGGTGTTGTTACACCTGTGCAGTTCACATCCTATAACAATATAGACCCCCTAAACCAAGGAAAGTTCATGAAAAACAAGTCCGTACTCGAATTAGCAGACGTTAAACTTATATTAGCAGCAGCAGAGGCAGAAGCCGTTAAAAACGGCTGGGGCGTAGCGATTGCTGTCGTCGACGATGGTGGCAACATGCTGGGCTTTAGCCGCTTAGACAACGTTGCACCCGTGTCCGCTCATATTGCAGCTTCAAAAGCACACACATCAGCGATGGGTTGCCGCGAGTCTGGTGCGTATGAAAAAGTCATCAACGATGGCCGCGTATCGTTCTTAAGTGCCCCTGTCATCAACGGCATGCTTGAAGGCGGTGTGCCAGTCATGAAAGATGGCCAATGTATCGGTGCTGTCGGCGTCAGCGGTGTGAAGTCTACTGAAGACGCACAAATTGCCAAGGCTGGTATTGCGGCTTTAGGTCTGTAATTGCGCAGCGCAAGCAGTTGCATATAAGTGTTCCTCAGCAGCGCGCGGTGGTTGCTGATGCAGGGCACCTCATGACCTACAAAAGGGCTGCTGTTACAGCTCTTTTTTGTGTCAAAAGTTAGGTGCCTCAAAGGCGCTAGCCATGACACACCGCACATGTCGTTTGAATTTAGGCGCTGGTTGTTCAAATCACCTGATGCGGTTTACGGCACGGTAGCCGGTGCCGTAATGTGTGCTTGGATTGTTGTGGGGTTCCACTGCGCCAACATTGCTAACTGCAGAGCAACGTCAATCCTTTGAGCGTGACGGCTACATTCTTATTCCGTCACTGTTTGATGCTGACGCAACAGCGTATTTGGAAACAGCCATGGAAGCGGACAAACCAACCCGCAGCCATTTGTATGATTGCCATGATGAGACAGGCGCGACAACCAAGGTGGCGGTTTGGAACCACCCTGGCAACAGTGCATAAAGCTTGACCGCCTGCTCAGCGCGGGTGGTTGACACCATGGCAGATGTGCTTGGCGGTGAGGTGTATCACTGCCATTCAAAACTGACAGCCCAAAAAACCTATGAGTGTGGTGCATGGGCGTGGCATCAGGATTGTGGCTATTGGTACGCCAACGGCTGTCTGTTCCCTTTGATGGCACCGTTCTGATCAGAACCGTTCACCCAACCGACGCTGGACGCTGATTTGTTACTACAACGCGACACGTAACAACCCATTTTTAGATCACCATCACCCCCAATGCACCTCGCTTAACAAAGTCTCTGACGGTGCCCTTAAATTAGCTGGCGCCAGACATGCAAGTGTTGGGGACAACAACGCTTTCATGACCAAGTCCGTTGCGCCACCGGACATTAAGAAATCAGATCAAAGCTCAACGTAGATAGCTTACATGTTGAGGACTCGCGTAGTCTTGGTCAGTGTGTTGTGAGCATGTAAAAAATTCATTCAACGGTGATGCAATATCACTTGATTTCACCGTGCAAGCTAACCAGAATTGACATCACATAAAACTGTGGAGTTAAACATGTTGTTGGCGAACAAAGTTGTATTGATTACTGGCGGTGCAGGCCCTAATGGCCTGGGTTTTGCTTCAGCAAAAATAATGGCAGCACATGGGGCGCGTGTTGTTATTGTTGATCTACCGCAGGCTAATGCGGTTGCTGCTGCACGTGCATTGGGCGAGCAACACATCGGTTTGTCTGGGGACGTAACGGATACTCAATCTTGTCAGGCCGCCGTCCAAGCTGCGTTGTCACAAACTGGTCACATCGATATTTTGTTGAACAACGCTGGTATCACGCAGTCTAGAAAAACCTTGGACATCACACAGTCTGACTATGACGCTGTTTTAGATGTGAGCTTGAGGGGCACGCTGAATATGACCCAAGCTGTATTGCCCTCTATGCAGGCCCGTCAGTCTGGGTCTATTATTTGTATGTCATCGGTGTCAGCGCAGCGTGGTGGCGGTATTTTAGGAGGCGCTCATTACTCCGCTGCAAAGGCAGGTATCTTAGGGCTGTCACGTGCCATGGCTAGGGAGTTTGGCGCTGACAATATCCGTGTGAATTGCATCACGCCAGGCCTGATCGAAACCGACATCAATAAAGGCTTGATACCAGATAACCGCATGGCCGGAATTTTAGAACAAATCCCTTTGAATCGAATTGGTGCGCCAGATGATGTGGCCGGGTGTGTGTTGTTTCTGGCCAGCGATTTGTCCAAGTATGTCACCGGCGTCACCCTTGATGTCAACGGTGGCATGTTGATTCATTAACCGAATTGGGCATGCTATGCATACAAGCAATCCAGTGGTACAGCGACTGACACACAGTGCGTGGAAAATCCGACGCTTCGCCCTGCGCATGGGTGAGGTGCAAGGCCAAGGCTACATAGCACAGGCCCTGGGTATGGCCGACATTCTGGCCGTTGCTTATTGCCATGCGTTGAATGTCAAGGCAGGCGCTCCCGATTGGGCGCAGCGCGATAGGTTTTTGCTGTCTCACGGCCATTACGCGATCGCGCATTACGCCGCGTTGATTGTGGCTGGTCTGCTGCCTGAAGAAGAGCTTGAAACCTATGGCTGCGACGACAGCCGGTTGCCTATGTCTGGCATGGCAAAGTACACGCCACATATGGAGATCTCTGGTGGTTCACTGGGACAAGGGTTGGCGATTGGCGTCGGTATCGCTTTGGGCCTGAGGCACCAAGGCAACGCAGCGTTTGTGTACAACTCTATGTCTGACGGTGAGTTGGACGAAGGATCAACTTGGGAGGCTGCTATGGGTGCGGCCCATCACGGACTTGGTCATTTAATTTGTTTGGTCGATGTCAATAACCAACAAGCAGACGGTCCATCCGGTCAGGTCATGCGGTTTGAACCTTTGGAAGACAAGTGGCGTGCGTTTGGATGGCATGTACAGCGCGTTGATGGCAATGACCTGGCGTCAGTGTTGCAGGCATTTGACACAGCTCGGCAGTTGCACGGAGATCAACCTCGGGTTATTCTTTTTGATACCTTGATGGGCAAAGGTATACCGTTTATAGAAACCCGCGAGAAAAATCACTTCACCCGAGTGGATCCACACGAGTGGCAGCAAGCCATTGCTTTTCTTGATGCCAATGAACCGGGGGTGCAACCATGAATCAGCCCAAAGCCAGGTTGACAACGTCGGCCATGATCGCCTCCATCGCGGCAGAGGGGCAGCGCGTTACCACAGCCCCCTTTGGTAAAGCGCTGGTTGCTGTGGCAGCGCAACGCCAAGACATCGTCGGGATGACCGCAGACTTGGCGAAATACACAGACCTTCACCTGTTTGCCCAAGCATACCCAGATCGATTTTTTCAAATGGGTATGGCAGAGCAGTTGCTCATGGGCGCTGCTGGCGGTATGGCAAAAACTGGGCTGACCCCGTTTGTAACGACCTACGCCGTGTTCGGTACGCGACGTGCGTATGACTTTATTCACCAAGTCATTGCTGAAGAACATTTGAATGTAAAAATTGTGTGTGCGCTGCCCGGCTTGACCACTGGCTATGGTCCCAGTCACCAAGCCTGCGAAGACCTTGCCCTGGTGCGCGCCATGCCCGGCATGGTGGTGCTTGATCCTTGCGATGCGGTTGAAATTGAGCAAATGGTGCCAGCCATGGCTGCGTACCAAGGGCCTGTCTATATGCGCCTTTTACGCGGTCAAGTACCGCGCGTATTGGATGACTATGGCTATCACTTCAAGTGGGGTAAAGCGCAAGAGTTGCGCTCGGGTCGTGATGTGCTGATTATTGCGACAGGTTTGTTGACCATGCGCGCGCTTGAATCTGCGCAAGCCTTGGCCGGCGACAGTGTTGATGTGGCGGTTTTACATGTGCCCAGTATCAAACCACTGGATGAGCAAACCATTATTAATGCGTGTCGCCAAGCTGGGCGTTTGGTGGTTGTCGCTGAAAACCACTCGGTTATTGGGGGGCTGGGCGAAGCCGTGGCGGCTTCACTCATGCGGGCTCAGGTCTTTCCTGAATTCAAACAAATTGCGCTGCCTGATGCATTCTTAGACGCCGGCGCACTGCCCACGCTGCACGACCGTTATGGCATATCGACCAGCGCGATCGTCAATCAAATAAAGAGTTGGCTGACATAATATTTCAGCTCATAAGTTACACCACAAAGGCGCCCGTTCAACATGGACAGTACAACTATTCAACGCGTAACAATACGGCAGGTCAATTTAACGCCGCCAGTTGTGCGCACAGATGCCATACAGGCGTTTGTCACGCAGGAAACGGTCATACTCACACTGCATTGCTCAGACGGTATTGAAGCGACTGGCTATGCCTACTCTATTGGCACTGGCGGCTCATCTGTTGTTGCGTTGTTGAACGACCATTTAGCACCACGTCTTATTGGTCGCAATCCGGCCCACGTTGAAGCCATTTGGCGTGACCTGTTTTATGCCACACACGCCACGGCGGTGGGTGTTATTACAAGTTTGTCGTTGTGTTGTATCGATACGGCTTTGTGGGACTGGCGCTCACGCAAGTACAACTTACCGCTCTGGATATTGCTAGGTGGTGCACAGGAAAAGGTCAAGCTTTATACGACCGAAGGTGGCTGGCTGCAGTTGAGCCCAGAACAATTGGTAGACCAAGCGTTGGCCGCTCAAGCCCAAGGATTCAGTGGGGCAAAAATAAAAATTGGCCGTCCTCATGTCAGTGAAGACGTCGCTCGCCTTCAGGCCGTTAGAGAGGCCGTTGGACCAGGGTTTGAATTGATGACAGATGCCAACCAAAGTTTTAACCGAGCGCAAGGTGCACGCCGCGCTGCGGCTTTTGAGGGGCTCGACTTGGCTTGGATTGAGGAGCCGTTCCCAGCCGAAGATGTTCGCGCTCACGCACAGTTGCGAGAGCAAACTGCCATCCCGATTGCTGTGGGTGAGTCCATGTACCACCTCATGCAATTTCGAGAGTACCTAGAGCAGGGTGCTTGTAGCATTGTGCAACCCGACGTGGCGCGTATTGGTGGCATTACGCCATGGGTCAAAACAGCCCATTTAGCAGAAGCGTTTAACGTGCCAGTCTGTCCGCATTTCTTGATGGAAATACACATAAGTTTGTGTGCAGCTGTTCCCAATGCCTCTTGGGTTGAGTACATTCCGCAGCTAGATCCGATTACCACCTCAAGGCTGGAAGTTCGAGAGGGCTTTGCGTATCCTCCTAACGAGC
>CALBWZ010000459.1 GCA_937893415.1 uncultured Comamonadaceae bacterium
GTACTTGCCTACCAAGGCGACGTGGTGGAATCTGCGTGCAGCTGCCGCAGTGGTGGACGCCGTGAAGGTGTCGATGGCCGAAATAGGCTTGTTCATAGTGAATAAATTACAACATAGCTTCGTACAATGGCTACATGTTAGACGACCGCGCCAAATTATTGCTGAAGTCGCTGGTAGAGCGATATATTGCCGACGGGCAGCCTGTGGGCTCACGCACCTTGTCCAAAGTCGAAGGCTTGGACTTGTCACCTGCCACTATTCGCAATGTCATGAGCGACCTTGAAGACCTTGGTCTGGTAGCCAGCCCACACACATCTGCTGGACGCGTACCCACTAGCAAAGGATACCGCCTGTTTGTGGACACTTTGCTCACCATAGACTCGTCCGAAGCTGGCAACACATTCGCCATCTCACCAGTCGAGTTGCCTACTGACCAGCCTCTTAAAGTACTCAACAGTGCAGCCAACATGCTGTCAAGCTTGTCGCATTTTGTCGGCGTGGTGTCAGTGCCCAAGCGCACATCGGTGTTTCGACACATTGAGTTCTTGTCGCTGTCCGACAAGCGGGTACTTATCATTTTGGTCTCACCTGACGGCGACGTTCAGAACCGTGTCATACACACCCCAGTCTCTTACAACCAAGCTGAACTCATTGAAGCGTCAAATTTTTTAAATGCCAACTATGCCGGTTTGAGCATGGTTGAAGTGCGCGCACGGCTCAAGCGCGAGGTTGATGTCTTGCGCCACGAAATTGGAGCGCTTATGCAAGCTGCAGTGGCTGCTGACAGCGACACTGAGGATGATGGCGATGTGTTTATATCTGGTGAGCGAAATCTTTTAGCAGTGTCTGAGTTTTCTGCTGACCTCAAGAACCTACGCCGGTTATACGATTTGTTTGAGCAAAAGGCACAGCTCATGCGGTTGCTAGATGTGTCAGACATGGCGGATGGTGTACGCATATTCATTGGCGGTGAAAGTGAACGCATGCCGTTTGAAGACGTCTCAATTGTTTCAGCAACTTATGAGGTCAACGGCCAAGTGCTGGGCACCTTGGGTGTTATTGGCCCTCAACGCATGCAATACGACCGTATGATTCAAGTGGTAGATGTGACGTCAAAAATGCTCAGCCATGCATTGAGTTTGAATAAAAGCTAGCCTGCAGACCCAAACCCAAA
>CALBWZ010000460.1 GCA_937893415.1 uncultured Comamonadaceae bacterium
AGACATCAATGCGCCGGCGCTCTACAGCACGTTGTCAATGCGAATCCAAGTGGTTTTGGTCTCTGTGTATTTGTCGATGGCGTGCAAGGATTTGTCGCGGCCCACACCGCTTTGCTTATAGCCACCAAAAGGAACCGTGATGTCGTCTTCGTCATATTGGTTGACATGGACGGTTCCAACGCGGAGCGCGCGTGCCACGCTGTGTGCTGTGTTGATGTCTGCGGTCCACACACCGGCTTGTAAGCCATATACCGTTTGGTTGGCAATCTGCACTGCTTGCGCGGCGTCTTCAAAACTCAGCACCGACAGCACTGGCCCAAAAATTTCTTCGCGTGCAATGGTCATGTCGTTGGTCACGCCGGCAAAAATTGTAGGCTGCACATAACACCCACCTGTCTCGCTCAAAGCTTGTTCACCACCGGCCAACAACTTGGCACCTTGCGCCTTGCCTGTGTTGATGTAACCCAACACAGTGGCCATTTGGGTTTGGTCGACCAGTGCGCCCATCACCGTGTCTTGTAACAGCGGATTTGCAGGTGCGTAATGCGGTACCAAAGCCACGGCCTTCTCTAGAAATGCATCCATGATGCTGCCTTGCACCAACAGACGGGATGGTGCATTGCAGCTTTCGCCTTGGTTGAAAAATATACTGCCGACCGCAGACGCAACCGCGCGGTCCAAGTCAGGACAATCAGCAAACACAATGTTTGGTGATTTACCACCCAACTCTGTCCACGCGTGCTTTAAATTGCTTTGGCCCGCCATGACGTGAATTTGCTTGCCCACGTGGGTTGAGCCTGTAAAGGCTATGCAATCCACATCCATGTGCAACGCCAAGGGTGCGCCGGCTTCGGTACCAAAGCCTGGTACCACGTTGAACACGCCCGCGGGAATGCCCGCCTCCATGGCCAGTTCGGCCATGCGCATGGCGGTCAGTGGTGACTTTTCACTGGGCTTCAACACCACAGAGTTGCCTGCGGCGAGCGCCGGCGCGATTTTCCACGATGCCATGATCATGGGGTAATTCCAAGGCACGATGACACCCACAACGCCGACAGGTTCGCGCGTGATCAGTGCCAATGCGGTTGAAGCTGTAGGTGCAATTTCGCCGTACAGCTTGTCGATGGCTTCACCGTACCAACGCACACAATTGGCCGCGGCATGCACATCTACCCCGCGGGCGTATTGAACAGGCTTGCCCATGTCCAAAGTTTCTGTAAGCGCCAATTCATCGCCATGAGCCAGCAGCAGGTCAGCAAAGCGAGTCATCACGCGCTTGCGAGCTGCCGGCGCCAGGCCACTCCAACGCTTGTCGTCGAACGCTGCCCGCGCACTCATAACAGCAGCATCCACATCGGCTTCGGCGCAGCGCGACACTTGCGTCAGAATGCGACCATCGACTGGGGAAATACTGTCAAACAATTGGCCTGTCTTGGCTGACACACGCTGACCATTGATGAAGGCGCGCCCATCAAATGTGAGGCTTTGTAGCAGTTGCTCTGTAGTCACGGTGTGTCCCTTTAATCGTTTTATTGATGCGCCTGGCGAATTGCAGCTTGCATCTCCCGCGCACGCTGCCGTTGCGCCCTGGCCATCCAAATACTGTAGCTCACAATCACGATAGTGACCGTTGCAATCAGCAGCGTCGCGGCCGCATACACAGTGGGGTTGATGCCTCTACGGGCATAGGTAAAGATGGCTTGCGGCAAGGTGGTTACGCCTGGCCCAGACAAGAACTCGGAGATAACCACATCATCAAACGACAACGTAAAGGTCAGCAACCAAGCAGAAATCATGGCTGGCGCAATGTTGGGCAACGTGACCAAGAAAAACACCTGCGCAGGACGACTGCCCAGATCCATGGCGGCCTCTTCTATAGACCTGTCCATGTCGCGCAGACGCGACTGTATGACCACCATGGCATAAGCGATGCCCATGAGCGTGTGGCCAAACACAATGGTGATGAAACCGCGTTCAGGCCAACCAATGCCTAACCACGACTCTGTGGTGCGCTGCACCGCCACCATCATGAGCAACAGTGACAAGCCAATGATCACCTCAGGCATGACCAACGGTGCATTGATCATGCCGGAAAACAGCGCGCGGCCTTTAAAGCGCGTGTAGCGCACCAATACAAACGCGGCAAATGTACCCAAAATCACCGACAGGGTGCCAGTGGTGATGGCCACTTTGAGCGACAACCAGAAACCATCTATCAACCGGCCATCGTTCATCAAGGCCTCGTACCAGCGCAGCGAAAAGCCAGTAAAGCGGGCGTCTTGTCGCGTGCTGTTAAACGAAAAGAAAATCAAAAAACCCAGCGGCAGATACAGGAACACGAACACGCACGTCATCCAAACCCAGCTGGTATGTTTAAAAACGGCCGCCATCAAACGCTTCATGACGCTTGCCCCGTTTGCGCTTCACGCTCGCCACTGTAGTGGTAGTACGCCGCCAAAGGTACCAGTATCAGCAAGATCATGATGGCCGCCAGTGCCGATGCACGTGGCCAGTTGTTAGAGCTGAACATCTCGTCCCACACCACACGACCAATCATGAGGTTTTCTGCGCCACCCAACAGCGAAGGAATCACAAACTCACCAACCGATGGAATAAACACCAACATGGAGCCGGCCACAATGCCGGCTTTGGACAGCGGCACAGTCACCAGCCAAAACGCTTTAAACGGGCTCGCGCCTAAGTCGTAGGCGGCCTCTAGCAAACGGTCGTCCATCTTGACCAGCGTGGCATAGAGCGGCAACACCATAAACGGTAAATACACGTACGTCATACCCACCAACATGGACACGTCGGTGTAGAGCATATGAATGGGCGCATCGGTCAAGCCCACAAACATGAGCAAACGGTTGAGTACGCCGTTATCGGCCAAGATGCCTTTCCAGGCATAGACCCGCAGCAAGAAGCTGGTCCAAAACGGAAGCATGATCATCATCAACAAGGTGGCACGAAACCGCTCAGGACTTCTCGCAATAAAGTAAGCAAACGGGTAGCCAATCATGAGGCAAAACAAAGTCGTCAATGCCGCGTAGCGAATAGAGGTGGCGTAGGCCTGCATGTAAATTGTCGCCTCGCCCGGGCGTTGGTAGTCCCACACGATTGACACATAATTCGCCAGCTTCAGCTTCAGCGTCCAGACGCCGTCTTGCATCTGGGCCAGCGGAACAAACGGATCCACCCCGCCACCCATGTCGGTCACACTGATGCGCAGCAAAATTAAAAATGGCAGTGCAAAAAACACCAACAGCCAGATATATGGCACGCCAATAACGCCCCGCTTGCCCGCCTTACCCAGTAATTGCCACATGAAATTCATCGTGCTGCGCCGTATCTCAAGAGGTTAGCAAAATGGCCGCTTCTTCTGGCCACCAAAAAAAGACACGGTCATTCCATGTGATGTCACTCGCCTCATAACGTGAGGTGTTGGCCTGCGTTATCTTGACTTGGTGCTTGGAAGCCAACTCGACTATGAACGTGTTGTAAGAGCCAAAGTAGGCAATCTCTATGACCTCACCACTGAACAAGTTGTAATGAACCTCATCGGGCTTACGCTTTGCAATAAGGATTTTTTCAGGTCTCACCGCTGCTGTTAACTCGCGCCCTAACGTGCCAGACACGGCATGGTTGACACGCACCACACCGTCAGGCGTGCTGATCTCGCAAAAGTCAGTCTCATCGACAGACATGTGACCGTCAAACAAATTGACGTTGCCAATAAAGTCGGCCACAAAACGGCCATTGGGATATTCGTAAACCTCGCTCGGTGTACCCACTTGCAACACCTTGCCTTGGCTCATAACGGCAATGCGCGACGCCATGGTCATGGCCTCTTCTTGGTCGTGTGTGACCATCACGCAGGTCACACCCACTGCCTCAATAATATTGACCAACTCAAACTGTGTACGCTCACGCAACTTTTTATCCAAAGCACCCAAAGGCTCGTCTAACAACAACAGCTTGGGGCGCTTGGCCAGACTGCGCGCCAAGGCCACGCGTTGCTGCTGTCCACCTGAGAGTTGGTGCGGCTTGCGCTTGGCGTAGTTGCCCAACTGGACCAAGCTCAGCATTTCCTCTACGCGAGACTTCACCTCTGTGCGTGGCAAACCTTCGCGCTTGAGACCAAATGCCACGTTCTCCCACACGCTTAAATGAGGGAACAGGGCATAAGACTGAAACATCATGTTGATGGGCCGCTCATAAGGCGGCATGGCTGTAATGTCTTGCCCGCCCAGCAATACCTGTCCGGCCGTTGGTGTTTCAAAACCTGCCAACATGCGCAGCAAGGTGGACTTGCCACAACCCGAGCTGCCAAGCAGCGCAAAGATCTCACCCTTGTCTATAGACAGGTTGACCTGGTCAACCGCAGCAACCTCGTCAAATCGCTTGAGCAAACCAACCCCTTGCAAGTAGCCGGCGTCGCTTGTATTGGTCGTATTTACTGTCATGGTGGTATTGGAGTAGGCAGGTTTTAGCACCTCACGTTTGGCAGATACGGCTTAGCCCACATTGCCGCAGCCGGAGTTGCTCATGCAACGCCGGCGGTGATGCTTGGTAGTAGGCGTCTAACAGCAGTTAGTTGCCCTTTTTGAATGCGGTATACACATTGGACATGGACTCACGCGCTAGAGCAGTGAAGTTACCAGGCGGCACCATGCGTGACATGTTGTCATCATCTACATAGATGGTGGGGTTGTTTGCAATAGCAGGTTCTACCAACGGCTTGGCAGCCTTGTTACCTGCTGGGTATTGCATTTCATTGGTAAACGTTGCAGAGACCTCTGGGCGCAAAAAGTAATCCATAAACAAGTGCGCGTTGTTGACGTGCTTGGCATCAGCCGGTATGGCCACGGTGTCAAAGAAAATCAATGCGCCAGTGGTGGGCAGCAAGGCTTCGATAATTTCTGCGCTTTGATTCTCTACCGCACGCTCGCGCGCAATGTTGATGTCACCTGACCAACCAATGGCCACACAGGCTTTGCCGCCGGCTAGGTCGTCGATGAGTGTTGAAGAAAACAGGCGCACATCTGGACGTACTTTTTCAAGCATTGCCAATGCAGCCTTGTAGTCCTCGGGGTCGTTTGAGTAAGCGTCCTTGCCCACGTAGTGCAGTGCAACTGGCACGATTTCTGTGGGCGAGTCTAAGAAGGCAATGCCGCAAGATTTGAGCTTAGACGTGTACTTGGCATCAAACACCAAATCCCACGCATTGTCGGGCATGGGCATGCCGCCAAGCGCTTTTTCTACGCGGGCTTTATTGATGCCCACTGTGGTGAAACCCCAGCCCCAGGGAAAGATATGTTGGTTACCTGGATCTACAAGCTCTAGCTTTTGCATCACGCCGGCGTCTAAATTGCCGTAGTTGCTGAGTTTCGACTTGTCCAGCTTTTGCAACAACCCACCGTCTATCTGTGGCTTGGCAAATACCGAACCTGGCATGACGATGTCATAGCCAGAATTGCCAGCCACCAATTTGGCATGCAAAGCCTCATTCGTTTCAAATGTTTGGTAATTGACTTTGATACCGGTTTCTTTTTCAAAGTCTGGAATCATGGATTCGCTGATGTAATCCGGCCAGTTATAAATATTGAGTATTTTTTCTTCGGTACTGGCAACAGCTGCTGTGTCTGCAGGCGCAGCAGTTTGCTCTTCTTGTTGACCACATGCGGCCAACAGGACGGCTGCTGACAACGCGAATATATGTTTCTTTAACATGTGCACTTCTCCAATCAAACGAGATAAATAAGACAAAAATTTTAGCTGAAACAACGGTCTAACAACGGCGCAACAGCCCACACAATCAACCCTGCTGTTGCATTCAATTAAACAGCCCGAATGCACCGCTTGAGCAACTTTTTTATTTTCCAAATAGTTTAAGTCGAACTGGCTTATATCTGACCTGCCGCCCGCAATTGCTCTAAGGTTTTATCAAGCACCAGTTTAATGCGCTGCGCCAATTCATCGATATCTGCGCTACGCATAATCAACGGTGGCGCCACAATCATGCGGTTGCCAACGGCACGCATGATGAGGCCATTGTCAAAGCAATGTGTGCGACACATCATGCCCACATCGACGCCCTCAGGAAAGACTTCCCCAGTGGTCTTGTTTTTAAGCAGCAACAAGGCGCCCATCATGCCGCAGGTCTCGGCTTGGCCCACCAGTGGATGCTCGCCCAATTGGGCAAACACCTGCGCCAAGTAAGGGCCCGTTTCAGTGCGGACGCGTTCAACCAAGCCTTCTTGTTCCATCACATCCAGGTTGGCCAAAGCCACCGCACACGCCACTGGGTGTCCGCTGTAGGTGTAGCCATGGTTAAACTCGCCACCCTGTTCAATCAGCACCTTGGCCACGCGGTCACCCACCATCACACCGCCCAACGGAATGTAGCCGCTGGTGACCGCCTTGGCAAAGGTAATCAGGTCTGGCTTGTAGCCGAACTTCTCGTAGGCAAACCAGTGTCCTAAACGACCAAATGCGCAAATCACCTCGTCAGAAATCAGCAAAATACCGTATTTGTCGACAATTCGCTGAATTTCTGGCCAGTAGGTGTGCGGTGCAATGATGACCCCACCCGCACCTTGAACGGGCTCGGCAATAAAGGCGGCGACAGTGTCGGCCCCAAGCTCTACAATTTTTGCCTCTAACCAACCTGCTGCTCGCACGCCAAAGTCGGCTTCAAGCTCACCGGGCAAAGCCTTGTCAAAAAAGTAGGGCTGGTCAATGTGCTTGATGTTGGGGATTGGCAAATCCCCTTGGGCATGCATGCCACTCATACCGCCCAAAGAGGCGCCTGCCATGGTTGAGCCGTGGTAGCCGTTGACGCGACCAATAATGACCTTGCGCTGGGGCTGACCCATCAAGTCCCAGTAACGCCTAACCATGCGGACATTGGAGTCGTTGCTTTCAGAACCACTGCTTGAATAGAAGACGTGCTCAAATGTGCGCCCATCTACCGCTGGGGCTAGCTTGGCCAAGCGCGTTGCCAACTCAACAGCCGGTACATTGGTGGTTTGAAAAAAGCTGTTGTAGTAGGGCAGCCTCATCATTTGATTGCGTGCGGCGTTGGCCAACTCCTCGCGCCCATAGCCTACATTGACACACCACAAGCCGCTCATGGCATCCAGCATTTTGTTGCCTTCTGCGTCCCACACGTAATAACCCTCTGCCTTCACAATCACTTTTGAGCCACGACTCGCTAGGTCTTTAAAGTCGGTGAATGGGTGCAGAAAGTGCGCGGCGTCTTGCGCTTGAATGGTCTGAATATCAATGGCTTTGTCTGGTGCGTTCATACATCTTCCTAACTATGTGTGGTGGTTTGGCTTTACACGTGCAGCAACAAGTGCTCTCGCTCCCAAGGTGAAATAACTTGCATAAACTCTGCAAATTCAACCTCTTTAATTTCCGTATAAACCGTAATGAAGTCTTGTCCCAACACCTCGTTCAGGTCAGAGTCTCGGCGCAACCAATCCAAAGACTCGCCCAAGCTTCGAGGCAGTGCATGAGGCGACAAATACGCATCACCCTTCATTTCAGGCTTGGGCTCGATTTTGTTTTTCATACCCAAGTAACCACATGCCAACGTCACCGCAAGCGCTACATAGGGGTTGGCATCTGCCCCGCTGATGCGGTTTTCTATGCGCCTCGCTTGAGGCGTCGAAATGGGTGAGCGTATGCCCACTGTCCGGTTGTCGTGGCCCCATTCGATATTGATCGGTGCGGCAGAGTTGGGCGTCAAGCGGCGGTAACTGTTGACGTACGGGGCCACCAAGGCCATTGCTGATGGCATGTAGCGTTGCAAACCGCCAATATAGTGGCCAAACGCTGCTGTGGCCGTGCCATCGGCGTGGCTGAAAATGTTGTCACCATGTTGGTCCACAATACTTTGATGAATGTGCATGGCACTGCCAGGCTCACCTGCAATGGGTTTGGCCATAAAGGTGGCATACATACCGTGGCGCATCGCCGCCTCACGCACCGTACGCTTAAAGAAAAACACCTCGTCTGCCAAGTCCATAGGATGGGCATGGAAGAAGTTGATTTCCATTTGCCCGGCGCCAACCTCGTGAATCAACGTGTCCACGTTCAATTCCATCTTTTCACAGTATTCGTAAATGTCCTCAAACAACGGATCAAACTCGTTCACCGCATCAATGCTGTAAGCCTGACGCGAGGTCTCTGCGCGACCACTTCGCCCAATGGGTGGGCGCAGCAACGTGTTGGGATCGGTATTACGGGCTACCAAATAAAACTCCAACTCCGGCGCCACCACAGGCTCCCAGCCCTCGGCTTTAAACAGGTCACACACCTTGCGTAGCACGCTGCGTGGCGCATGGGAAATGAGTTTCCCGTGTTTGTCGTAGCAGTCGTGTATGACTTGTGCGGTGGGGTCGGTTGCCCAAGGCACAATCCGCACCGTTGATGGATCAGGGCGCAGGTGCATGTCGCTGTCAATCGGGCTGATCACATCGTAATAAGGCCCAGACTGCGGGTACTCGCCAGTCACACCCATGGCAACCACCGCTTCAGGCAAACGCATACCGCGGTCTTCATAAAACTTTTCGCGGGGCAAGATTTTTCCGCGGGCCACGCCGGTTAAATCAGGCACCAGGCATTCCACCTCGGTGACGCGGCGCTCATTGAGCCATTTTTCAAGGTCGTTAAACGTTTGGATTGTTTTGTTGGTCATAAAGTCAGTCAGCTGATTATTGGGGCGCGTTCGCTAGGACTTTTTACACGCTCGCGCATTGGGCGCATACACATGAAGAAGGGCCACATACGGACACACAGCCACATGGATGCGCGGTTGAGGGGGCCTTGTGGGCGCGATACGTTGCGTCGCTAAGGAACCGCTTCGACAGACTTCGACAACGTGCTTTGCACGCGCTGCGCGCCACGCTGGGCACAGGCTTGGCCAAAGGCTTTGAAAATGGCGGTATAAAAAGGGTTGTCCCAACACCGCCACTCAGGGTGGAACTGCACGCCGTATGCAAATGAACGTGCACCCGTCACGCCAAAGGCCTCAATGATGCCATCGGGTGCATGGGCCAACGCCTCTAGGCCGTCGGCCAAGCGGTCTATGCCTTGGCCGTGCAAGGAGTTAACCATGGCGGTCGTGCCGCCTGCCCACCGGGCCAATACCGACTCGGGCTGTATGTGTATGGGATGTGCCAGCGCGTACTGGCTGTCAAAGTCACGTGTTTTGTCTTCGCGGTGGTCCATTTTGCCCGGCACGTGCTGCACTTGCTGGTGCAAGCTGCCGCCCATGGCCACATTGATTTCTTGAAACCCGCGACACACACCCAACAGCGGCACACCTTGCGCCACACAAGCACTGACCAGCGACAGCGTCAGCCCGTCACGCTCGGCATCTAAAGGCAGGGTTTCATCGGCCACGGGCTGGCCAAAATGACTGGGGTGAATGTTGGCAGGAGAGCCTGTCAGCATCACACCGTCGACAAGGGCTAATAGGCCATCGATATCGCTGGCGCGTGCAAGAGGAAACGTGCAGGGCTGTGCGCGTGCGCCGATTTGTACCGCTCTGGCATATTTGTCACCCAACACCAAAAAGGGGGCCGCGCCTAGAAAGCGGTGGTCAATCGGAAGCCAAACCAGAGAAGGGGCAACGGCCATGAAAAATCTCCTAATACCTGCCATTCTGCCCTAGTAACGACTACTTTTGCCAGACATTGTCGGTCTTTTACTGGCAGATTAGCAGCACTTCTACACACGCTCCTACCCATCGCAGACACCATATTGCCCAACAAAAAACCCCTTCAGCTTGCACTGCAGGGGTTTTTTAAAAAGCAAGCGCCTAGCTGTCGTTAGCGGCCATAGACCACAGGCGGCGGCTAGCCAAGATGCCAGTTCAAGCCGCCCTTAATCAGTTGTCGAGTCTTTGCCCGATGAAAAGTAGTCATAGGCGGCCAGGGCCAAGCCTCCCAGCAGAATGAGCGTAATGTCGAGTTGGGGCAGCTTCCATACATACGGCAGCAAGAAAGCAAACAACAAAAGCAGGCTTATCAGGCCGGTATAGCGTTCTAGGGATTTCATGTTGTATTCCTTTTCACAAATTCAGACACAAGCCAGCGCGCGGATCGCAATAAGCGGGCATCGTTTTGGTAAGCACCCACTGCCTGAACACCCAATGGCAACCCATTGGACAAATTCATCAGAGGCAAGTTAAGAGCAGGCAAACCGGCCAAACTCCAAGCTGTTTGCATAATAGGGTTGCCGGTGGATGCCAAGCCAGCAGGGGCTGCGCCCAAGGCGGCAGGGCACAAAATAGCATCGTAAGTGCCGAAATACTCATCAAAAGCACTCGTTACGTGAGGCATTCGATCTTTGGCTGTCAAGTAATCGTTGCCTGTTATTGCCATAGATTTTTCTATCCGCTCACGCAACGTCGGGCTGAGTAAATCGCGGTTGTGATTCCATTCTTTTTGTAAACAAAAAGCCAACTCCACCTCGTTGATAGTCACCAGCCAAGACGACACATTTCGCACAATATCGGGCAACTCAACGAACTCAACGCAGTCGCCCATATGGGCCACAAATGCCTCGTACGCTTCTTTGGCTTCAGGATCAACTTGGTCCCACCAAGGCGTTTTAACAAAGCAGAACTTGGGAGGCAGTGGCGGCTCAGACATGGCGACATCGAACAAGCGGCGGGGCGCTTGTCTAGCTGTAGCAAAGTCGTAACCGTCATCACCAGACATGATTTCAGTAACCTTGGCAATATCTTCGAGGTTGCGGGCAAACACGCCTACTTCGTCCAGAGAAGGTGACTGGTCCAAAACGCCAGTGCGCGGCAACAAGCCCCGTGAGGGCTTAAATGCATAGACACCGCAAAACGAAGCGGGTCGAATGACCGAACCATTGGTTTGTGTGCCCAAAGCGATTGGCACCATGCCCGCTGCTACCGCGGCTGCCGAGCCGCTTGACGACCCTCCAGGCGTGTGATTAACGTTGTGTGGGTTACACGTTAGACCAGGCTGGGTGGTGGCAAATTCAGTGGTCACTGTTTTACCAAACAACACCGCACCGGCAGCACGCAGGCGCGCCACCACAGTGGCATCACCAACCGAGAAGCGACCCTGGTGTATGGGGCTGCCGTACTCGGTCGGGAAATCGATGGTGTCAATGATGTCTTTAACCGCCACAGGCACGCCGTAAAGTGCT
>CALBWZ010000461.1 GCA_937893415.1 uncultured Comamonadaceae bacterium
GTTTTGGACAAAGGCATGTATCCGCTGGGCGGCCTCAAGGCACTCAACCGTTTCGGCCACCAAGGCCAAACGAATTCGACCTGCGCCGGGGTTGACGCCATTGGCCTCGCGCGCCAAGAAACTCCCTGGTAAAACCGTCACATTGTATTGAGCCAGCAATTCACGGGCGAAATGTTGGTCATCACCACGGAAGTTGCTGGGCACTTGCGCCCACAGGTAAAAGCTGGCGTCTGGCAACTGTACGTCCATCACTTGGGCTATGATTGGTGTGACAGCTGCGAACTTGTCTCGGTAGGCTTGTCGGTTGGCAACCACATGGGTCTCGTCGTTCCATGCAGCAATGCTGCCCATTTGCACCATCGGACTCATAGCGCCGCCTTGGTAGGTGCGGTACAACAAAAAAGCCTTGATGAGTTTGGCGTCGCCGGCTACAAAACCGCTGCGCAAGCCCGGGGCATTGCTGCGTTTGGACAAACTGGTGAAGGCAATCAGATTGTTGAAGTCTGTGCGTCCCAAAGCGGCTGCCGCTTGGAGGCTGCCCAGTGGCGGCTCATCACGGAAATAAATCTCGCTGTAGCACTCGTCACTGGCAATCACAAAGCCGTGTTGGTCACTCAAGTCAAACAGTTGTTGCCATTCCTGTAGCGGCATGACGGCGCCAGCGGGGTTGCCTGGTGAGCACACATACAACAACTGGGTGTTGGCCCATTGCTCGTCGTTGATGCTGGACCAGTCCACAGCAAAGTTGCGCGCCGCATCGCTGGGGGCAAACACTGGTGTGGCGCCTGCCAAGAGGGCTGCACCCTCGTAAATTTGATAAAACGGGTTGGGGCACACCACCAATGCGCCGGCCTTGCTGGCATCAATGACGGTTTGCGCGATGGCAAACAAGGCCTCGCGCGTGCCATTGACTGGCAAGACCTGCGTGTTGGGGTCTATATCCAGTTGGTATCGGCGCTTGACCCAGTTGGCACAGGCGACTCGCAGCGCTGGGATGCCGTTGGTAGCTGGGTAGGTGGCCAAGCTGTTGGGGGCTTGAGCCATGGCTTGGCCAATCAGCGCCGGCGTTGGGTGTTTGGGCTCACCGATACCCAAGCTGATGGGCGAAAAATTGGCATTGGGCACTACGCCATCAAATAAAGCGCGCAGCCGCTCAAAAGGGTAGGGCTGGAGTTTGGTCAGCAACGGGTTCATAACCGTCTATTATG
Source organism: uncultured Comamonadaceae bacterium (assembly GCA_937893415.1). Lineage (GTDB taxonomy): Bacteria > Pseudomonadota > Gammaproteobacteria > Burkholderiales > Burkholderiaceae_C > RS62. The sequence goes on from CALBWZ010000461.1 coordinate 1,209, forward strand.
GCGGGAGTTGCGATAACCTCTGGCTCACGGGCTCGCGGTATAGTCAGCGTTCTATAGGTTTTAACAAAAGCCAAATCTGAACACTTTGGTCAACAATTAAGCGTGCGCCTTCAATCCATCAAGCTATCAGGCTTCAAATCTTTTGTAGAGCCCACCAATTTTGTCTTGCCCGGCCAGCTGGTTGGCGTGGTGGGTCCAAACGGCTGTGGCAAATCCAACATCATGGACGCGGTGCGGTGGGTACTGGGCGAGTCAAAAGCGTCTGAGTTGCGTGGCGAGTCCATGCAGGACGTTATTTTTAACGGCACCACCACCCGAAAACCGGCCAACCGTGCCAGCGTGGAGTTGGTGTTTGACAATGCCGATCACCGTGCAGGTGGTCAGTGGAGTCAGTTTTCTGAAATTGCTGTGCGTCGCGTGTTGACCCGTGAAGGCAACAGCAGTTACTTCATAAACAACCAGTTGGTGCGTCGGCGCGACATTCAAGACGTGTTTTTGGGGACTGGCCTGGGTCCGCGCGCTTACGCCATCATTGGCCAAGGCACCATCAGCCGTATCATTGAAAGCAAGCCAGAAGAGCTGCGCTTGTTTTTGGAGGAAGCCGCCGGCGTTTCTAAATACAAAGAGCGCCGCCGCGAAACGGCTAACCGCCTGAACGACACGCGTGAAAACCTCACCCGCGTTGACGATATCTTGCGTGAACTCAATGTCAATCTCGACAAGCTTGAGCGTCAAGCCGAAGTGGCCGCACTGTATCAAGGCTTGCAAGCCAATGCCACACTCAAGCAGCAGCAGTTGTGGTTTTTAAAGCGCAGCGACGCGCAGGCTGAACAAGCCAAGTTGGCCGAGCAAGCGCTTGCCAACGCCACAGAGCTTGAAGCCAGCATGGCCGACTTGCGTCGTTTAGAGGCTGACATTGAGGTGGTGCGCCAAGCGCACTACAGTGCTGGCGACCAAGTCAATCAATCGCAAGGATTGTTGTACGAAGCTTCGGCTGAGGTCGGCAAACTTGAGGCTGAAATTCGTTTTGTGTTGGAGGGGCGGGCTCGCGCTGAACAGCGCCTAGAGCAACTCGCCAGCCAGCAGTTACAGTGGCACGACCAACGCACAACGGCTAGCGAAGAATTGAACAATCTAGCGGCCAACACCGAGTCTGCACAAGAGCAAGCGGCCTTGTTGGAGGCGCAGGTTGAGGACCAAGCCCAAGTCCTGCCAAATTTAGAGGAGCAGGTTCGCACGGCACAGTCCAAGGCCAATGACCAGCGAGGGGGTGTCACCCTCATCCATCAGCAAATTCAAGTGCTAGCTGCCGAGCAGCGAGGTTTGGATGAGCAGGGCAGGCAAAGCGAAGCCAGGCGCGGGCGACTGGGCTTGGAGCGCGGTGCAGTGCACATACCCGACGCCTCTCGTTTAAACAGCTTGAACAAGCAACACGCTCAAGCAGCCGAGTCGCTCGCCATGCATATGGGTGCACTTGAGGAGTTGCAATCTGCAGTTCCACACATGGATGAGGCCCGCACTGCGGCGCAGTCTACTGTCAACCAACAAGGCGCTTTGCTGGCAGGTTTATCGGCCAAGTTGCAGGCGCTAAAAGCCTTGCAAGACAAACTACAAACCAACGACAAGTTGCAGCCTTGGCTGGACAAACACGGCTTGCAGCACTTGCAGCCACTGTGGCAGCTCATTCAAGTTCAGCCGGGCTGGGAAAATGCCCTAGAGGCTGTGCTGCGCGAGCGTTTGGCAGCCCTACCCGTTGGTCAACTCGACATGGTAAAGGGCTTTGCAAGTGACGCCCCAGTGACCAAACTCACATTTTTAGCCGCAACTGCAGCGGCAGTGAGCGCTGCAACAGCACCTGCCTTGCCAGCGCCCAATGGCTTCAAACCATTGCTGGACAAAGTGTCGACCTCAGATGCGGGTGTGCGGGCCATTTTGGGTCACTGGCTTGCCGGCACCTTTGTGGCTGATAACGTAGGCCAGGCACTGTCCGAACGCGACAAGTTGGCAACTGGCCAATATTTGGTGGCCAGCGATGGTCACATGGTGAGCCCGCACAGCGTGAGCTTTTACGCCAACGACAACGAGCAAGCGGGTATGTTGGCCAGGGCGCAAGAGATTGACAATCTAGACAAGAAAGTGCGTGCGCAGTCGCTGCTGAGTGACGATGCAAGAGCCAATTTGGTGCGGGCGGAGACACAATACGCCGGCGCTGTACAGCAATTGACCCAGCTGCGTGCGCGCAGCAACGAGTCGCAAACACGGGTCCATGAGCTGCAAGTTGAAGTCCTGCGCTTGACCCAAGCCAGCGAGCAGGCTGCGGCGCGCAGCAGCCAGATTGAAGGCGACATACAAGAGCTAGAGACACAGTTGCAAGACATTCAAGAGCGCAAGGTCATCTCGCAGGCCCGATTCGAAGAGTTGGACATGCAGTTGGCAGACTCCCAAGAGCGCCATGTGCAACTGGACGATCAAGTGATTCATTACCAGCGCCAGCTAGACGCGGCGCGTGAGCAGCAACGCAGTCTTGAGCGTCACCTGCAAGAAGCTAACTTTGCGCAGCGCAGCATGGGCGCGCGTCAGAATGAGTTGGGCCGTATGTTGCAAACGGCTATTGACCAGCTAGGCACTATTGGCGCTGAGCGTGAGCGTGCCGACAGCGAGTTGTCTCGACTAAGTGACGCGGCGGCACAAGGCGGTTTGCAAGATGCGCTTGATCTCAAACTGGCGCGTGAAGCCGCGCTGGGAGCCAAGCGCAGCGAGTACGACGACCTAACCACCAAGCTGCGTTCCAGCGACGAGCGGCGCTTGCAAATTGAACGCGCCCTTGATCCCATACGTGCCCGCATTACGGATATGCAGCTCAAAGAGCAAGCCGCGAGATTGGGCGTTGCCCAATACACGCAGCAGCTTGAGGAGGCCGAAGCCGACCTCAGCGCGGTCTCGCAAAGTGTTCTTGAAGGCCCTGTGCGTTTGAGTGGCCTGCAGTCAGAGATTGAGCGCTTACACCGCGACATCGCCGCGCTGGGCGCTGTGAACTTGGCCGCACTCGAAGAACTCACGTCGACACGCCAGCGTAAAGTGTTTTTAGATGCACAAATGGCAGACCTGTATGAAGCCATTAACACGCTTGAGGATGCCATTGCCAAAATTGACGCGGAAACGCGTGAGTTGTTGGGCAACACGTTCGAGACAGTCAACACCCACTTTGGCAAAATGTTTCCAGAGCTGTTTGGTGGTGGCAATGCCAAGCTGGTTATGACTGGCGACGAAATCTTGGATGCAGGCGTGCAGGTGATGGCGCAGCCTCCTGGTAAGAAAAATCAAACCATTCACTTGTTGTCTGGTGGTGAAAAAGCACTGACAGCCATTGCGTTGGTGTTTGCTATTTTCCAGCTCAATCCCGCGCCATTCTGTTTGTTGGATGAGGTGGATGCACCGCTTGACGATGCCAACACTGAGCGCTACGCCAAGCTGGTGACGGCCATGAGTGCCAGCACACAATTCTTATTCATTAGCCACAATAAAATTGCCATGGAAATGGCCAAGCAACTTATTGGCGTCACCATGCAAGAGCAAGGTGTGTCGCGTATTGTTGCCGTGGACATGGAGTCAGCGGCCCAACTAACAGCCTAAACAAATTTAAAGACTCAGCCGGTTTGTTGGCTGAGTTCGGGGGATAAAACAATGAGTTCTTTACAACTGTCGCTAACTGTTTTGGGCGCGCTGATCATGGTGGGTGTGGTGGCTTACAACGCTTGGATAACGCGTCGAAATGAGCCACGCCACGGTAAAAAACGCGCCAGTAGCACATTGGCAGTCGACCCCAGTATCGAAGCTATTTTGGTGGACGATCAGTCGCACAACAATGCCAACGAGTCCTCAGCTCCCAGTCGGTGGGATGCGCCTGAAAGCGATGCGCTGAGCGCCCCTGCAACGTCTACCGACTACAAAGGCAAGCTGGACGTACTGATAGACGCCATCACCACATTGACTATAGACATGCCTGTGAAGGGCGACTTTGTCTTAGCTGCCATGCCGCAAAGCAGGCGCGTGGGTACCAAGCCGTTTGCCATCGAAGGTAGGAATATTCAAGGAGGAGCTTGGGAGCCTATCCAGTCCACACAGACTTACAGCCAGTTACAAGCCGGCTTGCAGTTGGCCAACCGCAGTGGCCCCATCAATGACATTGAGTTTTCTGAATACGTGGTGAAGACTCAAAATTTCTGTGATGTGATCGGCGCGCAACCAGACTTTGCCGACATGATGGAAGAGGTGTCCCGTGCCCGTGAGTTAGACCAATTTGCCAGCCCCAGAGATGCCCAATTGAGTTTTACCATTCGAGCAGACAAAGCGGCTTGGAGCGTAGGCTATGTGCAGTTGCAAGCGTCAAAGCTGGGCTTTGTGGCGGGTTCATTGCCTGGCAAGATGATTGTGCCGTCCAGCACGGTAGGGGCTGGTGCGCTGTTGAGCTTGCGAATAGATTCGCAAGCGGCAATGGCCGATGACCCAGAGCAATCGGCTGTGCGAGACCTTCGCTTGGAGCTGGATGTGGGTCATGTCAGTGCGGAGCTCACCCCTTACACCCGCATGCGCGACATTGCCGAAACGCTGTGTTATGACATGGATGGCGTCCTTACAGACGACTCTGGCGTGTCCTTAAGCCCTCAAACACTAGACCAAATAGGCCAAGATGTATTGGCGCTGTATGCAGAGTTGGCCAGCCGCGATGTGCCGGCTGGCTCTGCGCTGGCCAGACGCTTGTTTTCTTAACCATGCGCCACAGCATGTTTGCGTAGTTATGTCCGATTTGTTAGCTAATGCTGCCCCCAGTCCAGCCGTTTTTTTTCACGCCAAACAGTTGCGCCAGCAATTGTTGGCCCACCAACACGCCTACCATGTGCTTGATGAGCCCACCGTGCCTGATGCCGAGTACGACAAGCTGTTTGCGGAGCTGCAACAGCTGGAGAGCAATTACTCGGAACTGCGCACACCTGACTCTCCCACGCTGCGCGTGGGTGGGGCTGTGCTGCCTGTCTTTCAGTCTGTGGCGCACAAGGTTGCCATGCTCAGCATACGCACAGAGACCGATACCACCTCACAAGGCGCGCAGGCCTTTGATGCGCGCATGCGCAAAGAACTGGAGTTGCCAGAGTCCGCTCCTGCCATAGATTACGTCGCCGAGTTGAAATTTGACGGCCTAGCCATGAGCTTGCGTTATGAGGCCGGTGTGTTGGTGTGCGCGGCCACTCGCGGTGACGGTGCAGTGGGCGAAGACGTCACGCACAATGTGCGCACGATTGGCCAAATACCGCTGCGCCTGCCAAGTGACGCGCCGCAGGTGCTGGAAGTGCGCGGCGAGGTGTACATGGCCAGAGCTGACTTTGAAGCACTCAATGAGAGCCAGCGTGAAGCTGGTGACAAAACATTTGTCAACCCGCGCAACGCCGCAGCTGGCGCTGTGCGCCAATTGGACTCCAATATTGCAGCGTCAAGGCCACTTAGTTTTTTTGCTTATGCGCTGGCCACGGTGGACGGCTTGAAAGGCACTGTACCCACCTCCCATTTTGAGTGGCTTCAGCAACTCAAACGTTGGGGCTTTCCGGTCAACGCGCTCACGCAAGTGGTGCAAGGTAGCGCCGGCTTGATTGACTACCACCAGCGCGTCGCTGCTCAGCGCGATGCGCTGGCGTTCGATATAGACGGTGTGGTTTACAAGGTCAATGACATTGGCTTGCAACGCCGCTTGGGCTTTGTCAGCCGTGAGCCTCGTTGGGCGGTGGCGCACAAGTACCCGGCCCAAGAGCAGCTCACCACCGTTGAGGCCATTGACATCCAGGTTGGACGCACCGGTAAACTCACACCAGTGGTCAAGTTGGCGCCTGTGTTTGTAGGCGGTGTGACGGTGACCAACGCCACGTTACACAACGAAGACGAGGCCAGACGCAAAGATGTGCGTGTGGGCGACACCGTTATCGTG
>CALBWZ010000462.1 GCA_937893415.1 uncultured Comamonadaceae bacterium
CAGTATTGCTCTACAGGAAAGTCACGTGTGTAACCGTAGCCACCGAGTATTTGAATGGCCAAGGAGTTGGCCTCAAGGCACCACTCGCTCGGCCAGCTTTTAACAATGGGTGTGAGTACCTCAAGTAGCAGGTGAGCTTGCTTGCCATCATCGCTGTCGCCGTCGCTTGTTTTGAGTGTGTCGACCAAACGTGCGCAATACAAAGCCAACGCAAGGGCGCCTTCGCTGTAACTTTTTTGGGCCAGCAACATGCGCTTGACGTCTGCGTGCTCAATGATGGCCACAGGCGGGGCGCTTGTGTCTTTGCCTGCGCCGTCAATGTGACGACCTTGAGGCCTGTTTTTAGCGTAGTCCAAACTGACTTGATAGCCGGCGTATCCCAGCATAGTGGCGGCCATGCCAATACCAATACGCGCCTCGTTCATCATGTGCATCATGCACTTGAGGCCTTCGCCAGGCTTGCCAACAAGATAGCCAACAGCACCGGCTTTACCGTCAACTGGGTACTTACCTTCACCAAAATTGAGCAAGGTGTTGGTGGTGCCACGCCAACCACATTTGTGATTCAAGCCTGCCAATGCCACATCGTTGCGCACACCAGTCAACTCGCCAGCCTCGTTCACCAAGTGCTTGGGGACAATGAACAGAGAAATACCTCTGGTACCCGGTACCAGTTGCCCGTTGAGATCGGGAATTTTGGCCAGCACCAAGTGAATAATGTTGTCGGTTAGCTCGTGCTCACCGCTGGATATCCACATCTTGTTGCCGTGTAAACGGTAGCGCGAACCTAGGGCCTCGTTGTCAAAATCTGCACCATCAGCTACCGCACGTGTCATGATATCGCTCAGACTTGAGCCAGCCTGCGGCTCTGACAGGCACATGGTGCCGCTAAACCGGCCACTGAGCTCTTGTCTAGCAAAAACCTCTTTTTGTGTGTCGGTGCCGTGCGCCATCAGCAAGTTGGCGTTGCCAACTGTGAGTAAGCCGCTGCCCATACTCACAGAAGCAGCAGCAAAAAACGCATTGGCAGCCGACTCTATGGTGTGAGGCAGTTGCATACCACCCCACTCGTAATCTTGACTCGCTGCCAACATACCCGACTCGGCATAGGCGTCGTTGGCATCGTGCGTGGCTTGTGGCAAGTGCACACGCTCACCATCAAAATGTGGCTCCTGCGTGTCTACAAGGCGGTTGAAAGGTGCAAATTTTTCACGCGCAATGCGCTCGCATGTATCAAGTACCGCATCAAAGGTTTCGCGGTTGTGGTCTTCAAAGCGCGGCAGCGTATTGAGGTCTTCGGCTTTCAACCAGTCATACAACAAGAAGTTGAGCGTGTTGCGCAAGGCCATGTGCAGCGATTCCTTTTAAGCGGTAGCAGTGTATGTTGAAGGTGGTACGGCTTATAGAACCTCAAACACACCAGCGGCGCCCATACCGCCACCAATACACATGGTGACGCACACCCGCTTTGCACCGCGGCGTTTGCCTTCAATCAGGGCGTGGCCTGTTAGTCGCTGACCGCTCACACCGTAAGGGTGGCCCAAGGCTATGGAGCCGCCGTTGACGTTGAGTCTGTCGGCCGGAATGCCCAAGCGGTCACGGCAGTACAACACTTGCACGGCAAAGGCTTCGTTGAGCTCCCACAAGTCAATGTCATCAACTGTTAAGCCTAATTTTTTCAACACCTTAGGCACAGCAAAAACAGGTCCAATGCCCATTTCATCTGGCTCACAACCCGCTACAGCAAAGCCTAAAAAGCGACCCAGTGGTTGCAGCCCTCTTTGACTCACCAGTTTTTCGTTCATGATCACGCAAGCACCCGCACCGTCAGAAAACTGGCTGGCGTTACCGGCTGTTATGAGGCCGCCTGGCAGCGCAGAACCGATACCAGAAATGCCGTCTTTGGTGGTGCCGTCGCGAATACCTTCGTCGTGTTCAACCGTTACCTGTTTGGTCATAAGGCCCCGCTTTTTATCAGCCACACCCATGGTCACGGTAATGGGGGCTATTTCATCGGCAAACAAACCTGCTGCGCGTGCCGCAAACGCGAGTTGCTGGCTGCTGGCGCCGTATTCATCCATGGCGTCGCGCGATATGTTGTAGCGCTTGGCCACTTGCTCAGCGGTTTGCAGCATGCTCCAGTAAATTTCTGGTTTTTGCTTGGCCAAGCTGAGGTCGTTGATCATGTGCAAGTTCATCTCTTGTTGCACACAAGAAATACTTTCCACGCCACCAGCCACAAAGGTGTCTGCCTCGCCGGCAATCACGCGCTGCGCAGCCAAGGCAATGGTTTGCAAACCAGATGAGCAAAAACGGTTGACCGTCATGCCAGATACCTCAACAGGACAGCCAGCCTTGATGGCAATTTGACGGGCGATGTTCGCACCAGTGGCCCCTTCGGGGTTGGCGCAACCCATGATGACATCTTCAACTTCGCCGGCCTCGATCCCGGCTCGAGCAATAGCTTGCGCCACGGCGTGTCCACCCAAAGTGGCTCCATGGGTCATGTTGAAAGAGCCCTTCCAGCTTTTGGCCAAAGGCGTGCGTGCAGTAGAAACAATCAATGCGGATGTCATAGCTTTAATCCTTGTTCAATCAGTGCGGCGCTCTGGCCGCAACTCAAATTAATATGTGCAATAAGTCAGTGTTCGGACAGAGGGCTGAGCCTTACCCGCGGTGTCAGCCCTGGCTTTAACCGGTAAACGTTTTGCCCTCAGCAACCAATCGCGCAAGCAGCGGTGCGGGTTGCCAAAATGTGGCGTCGTCTTGTGGGTTGGCAGCAAACTGTTTCATGCGCTGTACCACGTTGAACAAGCCATACTCGTCCGCGTAGCGCATCGGGCCCCCGCGCCACAGCGGAAAGCCATAACCTGTGAGGTAGACCATGTCTATGTCACTTGCCTTGCTGGCAATACCTTCTTCCAAAATATGCGCAGCCTCGTTGATCAGAGAGAACACCAATCGGTGCACGATTTCTTCATCGCCAATCTTGCGTGTGGGTGTGCCTAGTTTGGCGCGGTGCTCGGAGACCATGTCTTCAACCAATGTGCTTGGAATAGCTTTGCGCTGGCCTGGCGCATAGTCGTACCAGCCGGCACCCGTTTTTTGGCCATAGCGTCCCAACTCGCACAACAAATCAGCTGTTTTGCTGTAAGTGATGTCTGGCTTGTCAATGGCGCGTCGCTTGCGAATCGCCCAACCAATGTCGTTGCCAGCCAAGTCACCCATGCGGAATGGACCCATGGCAAAACCAAACTTCTCTACGGCCTTGTCAACTTGGGCAGGTGTACAGCCTTCATCTAACAAGAAGCCAGCTTGGCGGCTGTATTGCTCAATCATTCGGTTGCCAATAAAGCCGTCGCACACGCCAGACACCACAGATGTCTTTTTGATGCGCTTACCCAGGGCCATAACGGTTGCCAACACGTCTTTCGCAGTTGCTTTACCACGCACAACTTCCAGCAATTTCATCACGTTGGCAGGACTGAAGAAATGTGTGCCAATGACATCTTGCGGGCGCTTGGTAAAGGCCGCAATTTGGTCGACATCTAAAGTCGAGGTGTTGGACGCCAAAATAGCGCCAGGCTTCATCACCGCGTCGAGTTGCTTGAAAACCGCCTCTTTGACATTCATTTCTTCGAACACCGCTTCAATCACCATGTCTGCGTCTTTGAGGTCGTCGTAGGTCAGCGTGGTGGACAACAGCCCCATGCGCTGGTCCAACGCTTCTTGGCTTAGTTTGCCTTTTTTGACTTGCGATTCGTAATTTTTAAGAATGGTGGCCACGCCACGGTCCAAGGCCTCTTGTTTGGTCTCGAGCATGACAACGGGCATACCGGCATTCAAGAAGTTCATACTGATACCACCGCCCATGGTGCCAGCACCAATCACAGCTATTTGCTTGATCTCCCGCTTGGGTGTGTCAGCGGGTACATCTGGAATCTTGCTGGCAGCACGGTCTGCCATAAACACATGGCGCAAGGCGCGGCTCTCTGCCGTCCACATGAGATTGATGAACAAGTCGCGCTCAAACGCCATACCGTCTTCAAACTTGCGCTTGGTAGCGGCTTGCACGGCATCCAAACACTTCTCAGGTGCTGGGAAGTTTTTGGCCATGCCGCGCACCATGTTTCGGGCAAATTGGAAATAGGCATCCCCATCTGGGTGTTTGCACTTGAGGTCACGCACCAACGGCATTGGACGGACATCGGCCATGCTAGCGGCAAAGGCCTTGGCCTCCTCTAGCAAGCTGTCAGCACTGGCTGCCATTTTGTTGAAGAGTTGTTGGCCTGGGATTGTGGCCAACATGTCACTGCTGACTGTGTCGCCACTGACAATCATGTTCAAGGCTGCTTCAACGCCAATAACGCGCGGCAAACGTTGCGTACCACCTGCACCTGGCAACAAACCCAGCTTGACTTCAGGCAACGCCACTTTGCAGTTTGGCGCGGCAACGCGGTAATGGCATCCCAATGCCAACTCCAAGCCGCCACCCATACACACGGAGTGCAACGCGGCAACCACAGGCTTGTTGGATTGTTCTATCAGTTTGATAACGCTGAGCAAGTTTGGCTCAGCCATGGCCTTGGGTGAGCCAAATTCACGGATATCAGCTCCGCCTGAAAAGGCTTTTCCTGCACCAGTAATGACAATGGCGGTAATAGCCTTGTCGGCATTGGCCTGTTCCATGGCCGCGGCAATGCCTTGGCGCGTAGACAAACCTAAGCCATTAACGGGCGGGTTGTCTAGGGTGATCACGGCGATGTTGCCGCTGGCTTGGTAATGCGCAGTCATGAGGCCTCCGGTAAATGTTTAAACAATTGGCTTATAAAAAGAAAAAAGAACGCTCGTTCGATTTTGATCAATGGTAGCGCTAAATTGTGTGGCGCTTGTCTCAGTTGGGACAAACTAATGCGGCACCGGCTAGTGTCACCTCACTGGCGAGAATGCACTGCCCGCCGCGCTTGCAGGGTGATGTAAGCGCTAAAAAGAGGCACCAACCACAACGCCGACCGCAGTGACGTAACGTGGGCCAACCAACCGAGCATTGGTGGCGCGATCAACATGCCCAAAGTGCCCATAAATGCCACAGTAGCGAGAGCCTGCCCGCCACTGCCAGCGTCTATCTGACCCGCGCAGCGCATCAAAACTGGCACTGCCAACGCCATGCCGCAGCCTACAACCGCGTAGGCTGGCAAGACCACCCATACATTAGGCGCCACCAAGCTGGTAGCCATGCCTAAAGCGCCTAGACTGCCGCTGAGTTGCAATACCCGAACATTCCCCAGGGCATCAATGACGGGATCGCCAAACAAGCGAACCAACACCATGGCAAAGGAAAATGCGGCGAAAGCCATTGGGGTCTGCGACAAGCTGACGCCAACAATGTCACGCATGAACAAACCGCTCCAATCGCTCACTGCGCCCTCCACTATATAGGCGCCAACCACCATAGAGCCGACCAACAGCACTGGTGCTTTCAGTTGCAGTCTGGGCGCGCGTCTAGGGGTGTCGACGTCGCTTTCTTCTTGCAACAAAGCGCTGCTGTTGAACCACAAGCCACAAGCGCACAACAAGCCCAGCAGAGCCATGAAAGTCCAGGGCGGGACATGCCAGTTCAACACCACACCAACACCCAAGGCGCCTGACAAAGCACCCAAACTCCAGCACGCATGGAAGCGTGCCATGAGGGAGCGTTTCATGTGGCGTTCTTGAACAACTGCTTGCGCGTTGATCGCTACATCCATGGCGGCAGCTGGAATACCAACGGCAAATAAGCTTGCCGACAACCACAACAAATTAGGCGCAACCGCAATGAAAGGTAAGCAACAAGCCATGCTTATGCCGCTGGCAATAACCAACTTAGCGCTACCAAATCTGGCCAACAAGTGTCTTACCAAAGGGAACGTCAATAAGCCGCCAATGCCGGCACATAACAAAGCTAGGCCTACTTGCTCATGGGTTAAAGCGCGGGTATCACGCATCCAAGGAATCAGGCCCAGCCACGTGCCAAACATGAGGCCTAGAGAGGCAAAAGCAGCGCGAAGCGTCCAAATAGCATGGTTCATATAAACAGAAGTCGAAAAAAAAGCAGCCACCATGTGGGGCTGCTTGTTAATGATAACGCTGCACTGTGACCAAGGTACCAGGCTTATTGAGACCTTGCGATAGGGCTGTGATAGAGTTTATGCGTTCAATCTTTGAACATGCTAATCACTGAATGACTTAACCGTTTACTTCAAGCCACTCTTGTCGCACGTCGGCGCGCTCAAGCAACTGGTCGGGAGTACCCTCAAATGCAATCGTACCGTGGCCCATAACGGCAACGCGGTCAGAAATACGCATAGCAATGGTGAGTTTTTGCTCAATCAGCAACACACTCACGCCCCTACTTTTGAGCATCTTCAGGTAGTCTGCAACTTGGGCCACAACCATGGGAGCCAAGCCCTCGGTTGGCTCATCAATGATGATGAGGTCTGGGTCTCCCATTAGGCTTCGACACAGCGTCAGCATTTGTTGCTCACCGCCAGACAACACCCCCGCTTCGGTGTTGGCGCGTTCCCTCAGCCTGGGAAACAACACGTACATGTCTTCAAACGACCAACGTGGATTGGTGTTCTTGGTTTGCTGGCCCAGCAACAAGTTTTGCGCCACTGTGAGCTTGGGGAAAATATCGCGAGACTCTGGCACGTAGGCAACACCTGCTTGTGCCATTTTGAAAGGCTGGTCACCCAGCACATTCACGCCGCGCCACTGCACGTCGCCCGTGGCATGCACTAGACCCATAATGGCCTTGGCCAATGTGGAACGCCCAGACCCATTGCGTCCCAGTAATGCCACAATTTCACCTTTGGCAATTGACAGGTTGACGCCGTGCAAGATGTGACTCTTGTCGTAAAACGCGTTTAGGTTGCTGATGATCATGCGTCGTCCTGTACTTCTAAAACCGCACCCAAATAGGCTTCTTGCACACGCGGGTTGTTTTTGACGTTATTGGGTGTGTCAAATGCAATTACCTCACCGTAAACCACCACCGCAATCCGGTCTGCCAACTCAAATACCACCCCCATGTCGTGCTCTACAGTCAGCAAGGTTTTACCTTCAGTGACGCTTCGAATCATGCGTATGAAGTGGCTCGTTTCTTCATGGCTCATTCCTGCTGTAGGCTCGTCCAATAATATGACGTCGGCACCACCGCCAATGGTGATACCTACTTCAAGCGAGCGCTGTTCAGCATAGGTCAGGTTCATGGCCAAGACGTCACGCCTGGACTGCAAACCCAACATGCTCAGCAGCTCATCTGTCTTGTGATTGGCATCACCCAAGCCAGACAAGGCACGCCAAAAGTTATAGCGGTAACCCAGTGACCACAACACGCTGCAGCGCAGGTTTTCAAACACACTTAGTTTAGGGAAAATATTGGTTATTTGAAAGCTACGTGACAAGCCCAAACGGTTGATCTCAAATGGGCGCAATCCAACTATGGATTGGCCGTGCAGCAATATATCGCCAGAGCTAGGCACAAAGCGACCGCTTATGAGGTTGAATAAAGTGGATTTGCCAGCACCATTGGGGCCAATGATTGCTACACGCTCGCCGGCGTGGACGTCCAAGTCTATGCCGCGAATAATTTCGGTTGCACCAAAGTTTTTGCGCAAATCACGCAATTGCAACGTTGGCTGTTTCATACGGTACCTGCCTTTGCACGCTCAATTGACACTTGGACATGTGACCACGCCGCCATAAAGCGACGTCTTCCCCATTCAAACATAGCAAAACCCACGGTAGCCAATACGCCGGCTTGAACCCAAGGCAAGGCGATACCAGTGTCCCAGGGCATGCCGTACATCAGCAGGACTGGGTCTAGACCAGCGTTGAGTTGGCGGTGGTAGAGCATTTCAACCACCACGGTTATGCCAACAAACCCGGGCAACGCCGATATAAGCAACAACAGGTAAGGCTTGGTTAGGTTACCCATGAGGCCCTCTCGCCAGACTCGCACGTTGTGCAACAAAATGGCTGCGAACCCCCCTGGTGCAAACATCACCATAAATACAAAAATAAGGCCTAGGTACAGCAGCCAAGCATTGGTGAATTCCGAGAACAACACCAAAGCCAACACCATCAGTATGGCTCCCAATATAGGGCCGAAAAACAAGGTGGCACCACCTAAGAACGTGAACAACAGGTAAGCGCCCGAACGTTGCAAACCCACAACTTCGGCCGTCACAATTTCAAAATTCAAAGCTGATAAACCACCAGAAATACCAGCAAAAAAGCCTGCAAACACAAAGGCCATGTACCGTACCATCTGGGTGTTAAAGCCCACAAACTCAACCCGCTCTGGGTTGTCGCGGGTCGCGTTGAGCATTCGTCCAAGCGGTGTACAAGTGAAGGCATACATCAGCGCCGTAGACACAAATGTATAAATTGCTATCAAGTAGTACAGCTCAACCTGTGGCCCGTATGTGATGCCAAAGGTTTTGGCACCAGCTACGCGGTTACCGCTTATGCCGCCCTCGCCGCCAAAAAACTCTGGGAACATCAAAGACATGGCCCACACCAATTCACCCACTCCCAACGTAATCATGGCAAAGGGTGTGGCCGCTTTTTTGGTGGTGATCCAACCCAACACTACAGCTACGAGGGCAGCTCCTAAGCCCCCCGCAATTGGAATGAGGCTGACAGGCAGCCACCACTGGCCATCACTGACAAGGTTTAGCGTATGTATTGCTAAAAATCCACCCATGCCAGAGTAAACGGCGTGGCCAAAACTAAGCATGCCACCCTGCCCCAACAGCATGTTGTAACTGAGACATACGATGATCGCAATACCCATTTGTGACAACAGTGTGCGCGACAAAGAGCTGTCAAATACCGTGGGTGCAATTAGCAGAACCAAGGCGAACACCCACCAAATTCCATATCGTTTCATGGCGTTCATCCTT
>CALBWZ010000463.1 GCA_937893415.1 uncultured Comamonadaceae bacterium
GGGGACTGGTGTTGTGGACGCGCTGGTGTCGGTGGACGCGCCTTTGGCCAAGCTGAGCGACTTGCATCTGGCACACACGCCTGAACACATTGCGCATTTGATTGAGGTGTCGCAGCGCCTGAGTCTTGAAGCCAACGACTTGACTGGCCTAGGCTCTTATCAGTTAGATCCCGATACCAGCATGAATGTCCATACCTGGCAAGCTGCATTGCGCAGCGCGGGGGCAGCCATGGCTGCGGTGGACGCTGTGATGAATGGTGTGTTAGCCAATGCCTTTTGCGCAACACGTCCACCAGGCCACCATGCCAAGCGTGACCAAGCCATGGGGTTCTGTTTTTTGAGCAATGTCGCGCTGGCTGCGCGTTATGCCCAAGCCATACACGGCGTCGAGCGGGTGGCTATTATTGACTTTGACGTGCACCACGGCAACGGCACGCAAGACGTGGTGCAAGGCTTGCCTGGCATTGAGATGTTTAGCTTTTTCCAGCATCCGTTTTACCCCTACGACCAGCCATTTAACGGCAGTGCCAATTTGCACAACATTCCTGTGCCGGCCTATAGCCGTGGTGACGCCATTCGTGCTGTGGTGTCTGAACAGTGGCTGCCCGCACTCCATATGTTTAAACCCGAGTTGTTGTTGATCAGCGCTGGTTTTGATGCCCACAGAGACGATGACCTTGGGCAGCTTGGCTTGGTGGAGGCTGACTATGCATGGATGACGCAGGTTTTGATGCAAGTTGCCAACTCTCATAGCAAGGGTCGTATTGTGAGTTGCCTAGAAGGTGGTTATGAGCTGAGGTCCTTGTCTACCAGCGTTGAAGCGCATATTCGTGTGTTGGCTGATTTAGATTAACGTGCGGAGGTGGCATGTCTAGCCTAGGCATACTGCAGCTGCGGCAGTCACAATGGTGGTTCTTTGATGTTAATTTTCTTGATGTAATGAGGCCCATTTTGCTTATTCAAACGACTCCTGCAGTGGTGTTCACCCCCGCTGTAGCAAGCACCTCAAACCCCAAGTATGGTGGGCCAACAGATCTTTCAATTCTGTTTGAGCGACTCGCGCAGCCTACTGTGCTGTATGAGTTGCTCGTTTTGGTTGTATGTGGCCTGCTGGCTTGGCTAATTGTCAACCGCTTGCGTGCCAGCCAAGGTGTACCATCTGAGCAAAACGGCGTTTTCCTTGGGCGCAAGGGCATTGATGGCGCCTTGTTTCCTATCATTTTATTGCTGCTTGTACTGTTAGTCAGATTTGTGTTGATGGGCTATCTGCCCATCACCTTGATGCAGTTGGCAATCCCGATGCTGGTGGCTCTGGTGGTTATTCGATTGGTCGTTAAGGTCGCTCGTTCTGTGTTTCCTGATGCGCGTTGGGCTAGTCGACTAGAGCGCTCTGTGTCGTGGCTGGTGTGGCTGCTTTTGGTGTTGTGGGTTACCGACCTGCTGCCATCGTTGCTAGCTGACATGAGTGCGTTAACGCTGGCCTTTGGCGGCATAGAAATTTCGTTGCGTCAAGTTGTAGAAGGTGTCTTTACTGCTGGTTTGGTGCTGATTGCGGCCATGTGGTTATCAACGGCCATAGACCATAAGTTGTTGTCTAACACCCAAGGCAGTGAGTTGTCTGTGCGCAAAGCGGTCAGCAACATGATCCGCGTCATGTTGATGTTCGTAGGTCTGATGGTGGCGCTGACAGCCGTTGGAATTGACCTGACAGCGCTGTCTGTGCTCGGCGGCGCCATTGGTGTTGGTATTGGTTTTGGCCTACAAAAGCTTGCATCCAACTACGTCAGTGGCTTTGTCATTTTGGCTGAACGCAGTGTGCGCATTGGCGACATGGTGAAAGTGGACGGTTTTGAGGGCATCATCACCGATATTCGGGCCCGCTTTACCGTTGTTCGCTCGCTGACCGGTCAAGAGTCTATTGTTCCCAACGAAATGCTGCTGATAAACCGGGTGGAAAACTTGTCGCTGGCCGACAGGCGCATTTGGCAATCCACCAATGTCAGTGTGGCGTATAGCAGTGATGTGCATGTGGTCTCCGCGCTGCTGGCCCAAGCGGCTACAACACAGCCGCGTGTACTGCGTGACCCTGAACCGACTGTATCGCTCATCGCGTTTGGTAGCGATGGTTTGGTTTTCACGGTGGGTTACTGGATACAAGATCCTGAAAATGGCCGTACGAATGTGTTGTCTGCGATTAACTTTGAGATATTGCGCTTGCTCCAAGCGCATCACATCGAAATACCTTACCCGCAACGTGTGGTACACCTTAGAGGTGACAAGGTTTGACAGACCTGCCTTATAATTGTTAAAAAAGCACGGTCGTTCTATTTTCTGTCGATTCTTGAATTACAATTTATCTTTTGATTGACGTTTACGTAAACGTCAATTACGTGTTCGTTGCGACAACTGTTTTGTTTATTGCTCATTCTGGAGTGTCTCTATGAAAGTTTTAGTCCCTGTTAAACGTGTTGTTGACTACAACGTGAAAGTCCGCGTCAAATCTGACGGGACTGGCGTGGACATTGCAAACGTCAAGATGAGCATGAATCCATTTGACGAAATTGCCGTTGAAGAAGCCGTGAGGCTGCGCGAAAAGGGCATAGTGACCGAAGTAATAGCCGTGTCTTGCGGCGTACCCCAGTGCACTGAAACCCTGCGCACGGCCATGGCCATTGGTGCGGATCGTGCGATTCTGGTTGAAACAGACGTTGAATTGCAGCCTTTGGCTGTGGCCAAGCTGCTGAAGGCCTTGATCGACAAGGAGCAGCCGGACTTGGTCATTTTGGGCAAGCAAGCCATCGATGACGACAGCAACCAAACGGGTCAAATGTTGGCAGCCTTGGCCGATTGGCCGCAAGCCACGTTTGCCAACAAAGTGGAAGTGGTCGACGGCAAGGCCATCGTGACCCGCGAGGTCGATGGCGGCCTAGAGACCTTGGCCATCACGCTGCCAGCTGTTATCACCACCGACTTGCGTTTGAACGAGCCGCGCTACGTGACCTTGCCCAACATCATGAAAGCCAAGAAGAAAACGGTGGACACCTACAAACCTGAGGAACTGGGCGTAGACGTGACCCCACGTTTAAAGACGCTAAAAGTTGTTGAACCCGCCAAGCGCAGCTCTGGCGTCATGGTGGCCGACGTGGCCGCCTTGGTCGACAAGCTCAAAAACGAAGCCAAAGTGCTGGGCTAACGGCTGACGCGACCGCTCCACATTACATTGATTGAGATGAGATATATATGACTGCTTTGGTAATTGCTGAACACGACAACGCCTCCATCAAAGGCTCAACCTTAAACACAGTAACAGCCGCTATTGCTTGCGACGGAGATGTTCACGTGTTGGTGGCAGGTCACAACGCAAGTGCGGCTGCCGCTGCAGCCGCGCAAATCGCTGGCGTCTCTAAAGTCTTGCATGCCGAAGACGCATCTTTTGAACATGGCTTGGCAGAAAGTGTTGCCGCGCAAGTGTTGGCCGTGGCTTCTATTTACGGACACATTTTGTTTCCAGCAACGGCATCAGGCAAAAACATTGCTCCTCGTGTTGCTGCAAAATTGGATGTGGCCCAAGTGTCTGATATTTCTAAAGTTGATTCGCCCGATACATTTGAGCGCCCTATTTACGCTGGTAATGCCATTGCAACGGTGCACAGCACAGACGCCATAAAAGTTATTACGGTGCGGACAACGGGCTTTGACCCGGCGGCGGCAACCGGTGGATCAGCAGCTATTGACAATGTGGCAGCTGCCATTGGCGATGGCAAGTCTAGCTTTGTCGGCAGCGAAATTGCTGCCAGTGACCGTCCAGAGCTGACTGCTGCCAAAGTCATCGTGTCTGGCGGCAGGGCCTTGGGTAGCGGCGATAAATTCTCAGAAGTGATGATTCCACTGGCTGACAAATTAGGCGCTGCCGTTGGTGCAAGCCGTGCAGCAGTGGACGCCGGTTACGCCCCCAACGACTGGCAAGTTGGCCAAACCGGAAAAATTGTTGCCCCTCAGTTGTATATTGCTGTAGGTATCAGCGGTGCGATTCAGCATTTGGCTGGCATGAAGGACAGCAAGGTGATTGTTGCTATTAACAAAGACCCAGAAGCGCCTATTTTTGGCGTATCAGACTATGGCTTGGTTGCCGATTTGTTTGATGCTGTTCCCGAGCTGACACAAAGCCTGTAAGACGCGTTGCCCACAGGGCTGGTATCCCAGCCCTTTTTTTGCGCACGCATTCTATATCCCCACCAAGTAATAGCTGGAATAAATCATGCCCTACAAAGCACCCGTTCAAGACATGTTGTTCAACATGCGCCATGTTGCAAACATTGATGCAGTGGCGC
Source organism: uncultured Comamonadaceae bacterium (assembly GCA_937893415.1). Lineage (GTDB taxonomy): Bacteria > Pseudomonadota > Gammaproteobacteria > Burkholderiales > Burkholderiaceae_C > RS62. Next base: position 4,332 of record CALBWZ010000463.1, read on the forward strand.
AAATGCCTGGTTTTGAAGATGCGGGTTTTGACACAGCGCAAGCTGTGTTGGAAGAATGCGCCAAATTCAACGAAGAAGTTCTTGCCCCACTGAACTGGCAAGGCGATATCAATCCAAGTAAATGGGATAACTTCGAAGTTACAACCACGCCTGGCTTTAAAGAGGCGTTCAAGCAATATGGCGAAGCTGGGTGGCAGGGTCTGCAACACCCGACAGAGTTTGGTGGTCAAGGCTTGCCTAAAACCATTGGTGCAGCATGCGGTGAGATGCTCAATTCTGCCAATATGAGCTTTGCCTTGTGCCCGCTGCTGACCGATGGCGCCATCGAGGCTCTGATTACCGCAGCCAGCGATGACCTGAAGAAGATCTATTTAGAAAAACTGATCAGTGGTCAGTGGACTGGCACCATGAACTTGACCGAGCCACAAGCGGGTTCGGATCTGGCTTTGGTTCGTACCAAAGCGGTGCCACAAGCCGACGGCAGCTACAAAGTATCTGGAACCAAAATCTACATCACTTATGGTGAGCACGACATGGCCGAGAACATCGTGCACTTGGTGTTGGCTCGTGTGCAAGGCGCACCAGAGGGTGTCAAAGGTATTAGTTTATTCGTAGTGCCCAAAGTGATGGTCGATGCACATGGTCATTTGGGTGCCCGCAACGATGTCAAATGCGTCAGTATTGAGCACAAGCTGGGTATCAAAGCCAGCCCAACAGCCGTCTTGCAATTTGGCGATGCCGGTGGCGCTAGTGGCTTTTTAGTTGGCGAAGAGAACCGTGGCCTTGAGTACATGTTCATCATGATGAACGCGGCTCGTTACGCCGTTGGTGTGCAAGGCATAGCGATTGCAGAACGTTCTTACCAACATGCGGTGTCATATGCACGAGAGCGGGTGCAGAGCCGTCCAGTCGATGGCTCAATGAAGGCGTCCGCGCCCATCATTCACCACCCAGATGTCAAGCGCATGCTCATGACCATGCGTGCCTACACAGAGGGTTGCCGCGCATTAGCTGCTGCTGCTGCTGCCGCGTTTGATGCTGCTCATGGCCACGCCGATGCCGACGTTCGCAAAGACAACAAGGCTTTTTACGAGTTCATGGTGCCTCTGGTTAAAGGCTTTAGCACTGAGATGAGCTTGGAGGTCACCAGTTTGGGTGTGCAAGTTCACGGGGGTATGGGGTTCATTGAAGAGACGGGTGCGGCGCAGTACTACCGCGATGCCAAGATTCTTACAATTTATGAAGGAACCACCGCCATTCAAGCCAATGACTTGGTTGGACGTAAAACAGCGCGTGACGGCGCGGCGCAAGCCAAATCGTTGGCTGCCAATATCGAGTCCACAGAACAAGCCCTCATGGCCACGGCCAACAGCAGTGCGCATGTATTTGCGCAACGCTTAAGTGCTGCTCGTGTGGCATTTATTGAGGTAGCCGAGTTTATTGCAGCCAACGCCAGCAGCAACCCAAATGTGGCATTCGCTGGCAGCGTGCCTTACCTCATGCTCACAGGCAATGTGATGGCCGGTTGGCAAATGGGACGCGCCATGTTGGCCGCTTTAGATTTAAAGGCGCAAGGTGACACCACATTTGGTCAATCTTTTGTGGATGCCAAGTTGGTAACCGCTAGGTTTTATGCCGACCACATTCTGACAAAAGTGCCCTCATTGCGCGACAGCGTTGTGTCTGGCGCTGACAGCGTCAATGCCATGGCACTGGACGCTTTTTAAAGTTTTTTTTTAGACCATACAACTACTATATTTGGAGACTTCATGAGCAACACCCCACGCAAACTTCCAGGCGCGTTGGCCAATCTTCCTTTTCCAGTTATCGGCTCTCCGCTGTTCATCATCAGCAATCCCAAGTTGGTCATTGCGCAGTGCAAAGCCGGTGTGGTGGGCTCAATGCCAGCGCTCAATGCGCGTCCAAAAGAGCAATTAGAAGAGTGGTTGATTGAGATCACTGAGGCCTTGGATACTTACAACGCAGCGAACCCAGACAAACCTGCGGCACCATTTGCGATCAACCAAATTGTTCATAAAAGCAACGACCGCCTTGATTACGACATGGCCATGTGCGTGAAGTACAAGGTGCCAATTATCATCACCAGCTTGGGAGCCCGCGTTGAAATCAACGAAGCGGCGCACAGTTATGGTGGCGTTGTGCTGCACGATGTGATCAATAATACCCACGCTCACAAAGCAATAGAAAAGGGCGCTGATGGTCTGATCGCCGTTGCCGCTGGCGCAGGGGGCCATTCTGGCGCCAAAAGCCCGTTTGCCTTGATTGCGGAAATCCGTCAGTGGTTTGATGGCCCAGTCGCGCTCAGCGGCGCCATTGCCACCGGGCAAGGCGTGTTGGCGGCGTTGGCTATGGGTGCCGACTTTGCGTACATCGGATCTGCATTTATTGCCACGGACGAAGCACGTGCAACACCGGAATACAAAGACGCAATTGTCGCGGGCAACAGCGACGACATCGTGTTGAGCAACCTGTTTACAGGCGTTCACGGCAACTACTTGGCGCCCAGTATCAAAGCTGCGGGTTTAGACCCTGCGAACTTACCTGTCAGCGACCCATCGGCCATGAACTTTGGCGGTGATGCCAAGAAGGCCTGGAAAGATATTTGGGGTTGTGGCCAAGGTATTGGCTCTGTGTCTAAAGTGCAAACTACGGGCGAGTTTGTCGCCCAGCTTAAATCACAATTTGTGCAGGCAAAAGCTGCATTGGTTTGAGGTTGTGCCGCATAAGCCTCGACCGCTGACACGGATATAGCGCAAGCTGCATCAGTTGCTGCTTGACTCAAGCATCATGTAACCAACGGCGCCAGCCGTAGGTGCATGTTTCTTTATCCGGCGTCAGCGCGCAGCGCCGTCAGTAATTTTTGGCCGGCACGCCCAGACACACCATGTCCTAAGCGCTGTTGTTCTAATTTAATAGCTGCTTGGCTGCGGCTGCCTAATGCCCCATCCACTTCGCCGATATCGTGGCCACGTGTCAAGAGCATTGTTTGTATATCGCGTTTTTCTGCACGGCTTAAGCCCGCATCATCAGTGGGCCACGGCGTAGCAAAAATAGCTTGGCCGCGCAAGCGATCAGACAAATGTGCAATTGCCAAGCCGTAACTCTCAGATGCGTTGTAGCTGTAAATTGCCTTGAAATTGCGCAGTAGCAAGAACGCTGGACCGTTGTCACCTGCTGGTAATAGCAGCGCGGCGTCTGTGGTGTGGGCTATGTCACCCTCAGCAAGCGTAGAGCCATCCACACGTGTCACACCTTGCAACTCCCAGTAAGCGATACCTCGGCTAGATTGTCGGCCCTGCACACTGGGCACACCTTGCGTGAGTTTGACTTCGAACCCCCATAACTCGCTATCGCGCCATCCGGCACGTTTTAAGAAATTGGCGGTGGAGGCGAGCGCATCTATAGGATTGGTAATGAGGTTGCGTTTGTTGTCACCATCACCATCAACAGCCAAGCGTAAAAAAGTGGAGGGCATGAACTGTGTTTGCCCAAAAGCGCCAGCCCAAGAGCCTTTGAAGAGCTCCCGTTCAAAGTCACCCGCCTGTAATATGCGCAGTGCAGCTACAAACTCTTGCGAAAAAAAGCTTTGGCGCCTGCCCATGCAGCTTAAGGTTGCCAATGACTCGACGATATCTCGCCCGCCAGTGTTTTGACCGTAGTTACTTTCAACGCCCCAAACGGCAACAATAGTTTCTGGATCAATGCCGTATTGTTGGGAAATGACCCCAAGTTCGGTTTTGTATTGCTCGAGCATGGCCACACCGTCCAAGACTCGCTCACTGTCAACCAAGCTTGCCAAATAGTCCCAAATAGGCAGCTTGAATTCAGGTTGGTAGTTCAGCTTGTCCATCAATTCAGGTTTGGCTACAACGCCTTGCATCACCTGGTTAAAAGTGGTGGTGCTGATGCCACCAGCTTCAGCTTTGCTGCGCAGTTCAACCAAACAGCTTTGCGACAAAGGCTGGTCTGCATCTTGGGCCCAAGTGTTTCCTATTGAACAAGTCAATGTCAACATGACTGCGGCTAAAGTGTGTGCGTTTGATGTCATGCGTTTCATCATAAAGAAAAAGCCACCAGCTTATGGAGTTGGTGGCTTTCAAGTTGACTGCTGAGTTGCACATGTTGTTTGTGCACTCCACGGATCCGATGCAGGCGCACTACTGATTTATAGCCTGCGCCTATGTGCTCAGGCAATCTTAGGAAAAGAACGTTTTAGCCTTCTCAAACCAGCCCTTGTCTTGTGGGCTGTGTTTGGTACCTGCTTTGCGGAACGACTCGTCAAGTTCCTTGAGCAACTTGCGTTGGTGCTCAGTGAGTTTGACCGGCGTTTCTGCTGAGATGTGGCAGTACAAGTCGCCGGCGACGCTGGCGCGAACACCTTTGATGCCTTTGCCTCGCAGCCTAAACGTTTTGCCGTTTTGTGTGCCTTCTGGAATTTCGATAGTGGCTTTGCCTTTGAGCGTAGGCACATCAATTTCGCCGCCTAGTGCAGCTGTCGACAATTGGACTGGTACTTGGCAGTGCAAGTCATCACCATCACGTTCAAATATATCGTGTTTCTTGAGTCGAATTTCAATGAACAAGTCACCT
>CALBWZ010000464.1 GCA_937893415.1 uncultured Comamonadaceae bacterium
GCTGCCATCCAGTCGCATCAGTAAAGTGCTTGACCAACCGCTCTTTGAGCAGGCTTTTAGCAAGTGGCAAGTCGTCAACTTGTAAGGCGGCATCAACCATAAGCTGAAAGTAGATGTCTTGTTGTGCGTCGCTGGCCCCCAAAGTGGCAGCTTCAAAGCGTATTACGCGCATGAGGTTTAAAAATGCACGGTACGACCCTTGGTAATACAGTGCAACAGCCGCGGCAACCGCTGAACCAGTTTGGGCCTGCTCCATACCGGCATTGCCATCATCAACAAAACCTTGAAGAGCTTGAGCAACTGCTTGCTTGCGTCCAGTGGGGGCCAATGCCATCACTTGGTGCGGTCCGGCGAACACAACCAAGTGCTGGCCCAAGGTCTGCTCGGCAGCATGCGCTACTTTGTCCCAGCGATCACCCACATCAATGCCTTGTATCTCCAGACGGGCGAGCACGGACGCGGCGTTTTGCAGGTCTAGGTAAAACACACTAGGTGTTGGGAAAATTTCACGATCAAACACATCAAGCACTGCATCAATTTTGTTTTGCGACAGTAAAAAGAGTGACATGTGCCACCACAAATGACCGCGGAACAGATTAAATTCCTTGAGTTTGCCTGCTACGGCGTTGACGGCGGCTTCTCCTTCACTGGCGCGTCCTTGCAACTCATGAACATGGGCCAACGCATGCAAGGCCCATAAATCTGTGGGGTTGTAAGACAAGGCTTGTTGTGCGTAGTCTTCTGCCAAGGCGTAACGCCCGTCTTCCTCCAGCGCGAAGGCCAGCGGGGCAAGTGTCAAGGCATAGCCAGCAATAGAAGGCTGCCAGTGCGGCATAGTTTGAATGGCCACAGCGAGCTGGCGACGTTTATCCCCATGCCAAAATAACATGGCTGTGAGCTGGCGGTAAGCAAGCACATCCAGCGGCCAACGCGCAAGAATATCTTCAAGCGCCTGCAGTCTGGCTGCACCGCGGCCCTCTATCCACGCTTTTAGGACATAGATGTGTAGCCGCTCACGCTCGCTGGCCGTTGCGGCTAAGCGCTGAGAGAGATCTAAAAAGCGCTGCGCTTCAGGCAGACCACTGCGCAGGCCGTCGGTCATGACGGCGTAGCCTCTGAGCACATGACCCAACACAAAACTTGGCGCTTCGCGCAGCAAGTCGTTAAGCCTGGCTTGAACGCCTGGGCGGTACGCGTAAAGCTCGTGTAGAAGCGTTTCATAGCGCTCTATTTGCGTGGGGTTCAGACCCGTAATAGGCTACCCTCGGGGGTCATGGTGTTTGCGCATTGTTGTCCTTTATGCCGTTATCGGGCAGCGTCGGCAAGTGTTGGCCATGCACGCAGCAAACTTTTTACAGATTGCTCTGCTGACTCCAAAGCCCCTTCTAAAAAGCCGCCGTAATTGGGCGAGCGCTCAGTGCCAGCAAGCCATACACGGTGGCCCCAGTCATCAGGCACAACAGGACTTGCGTACATGGGGTGGTGAGACAAGGGCTGGCGGTCTGACTCGCTTGCAGTTAGGGGCTCCTGAGCCCAGTCCTGAACAGCACTCCACAAAGGCGTGCTGGCCTCTGGGCCAAACAGTCGCACCAGTTGTGCAAGCGATTGCCTGGACAATTCCTCGCTGCCGATACCTAAACGGTAAGACGGAGATGCCCCAACAAAGCCAAACAAGGCTGCTGAGTTACCCCCTGCATCGGACGCATCGTGAATCTCGACCATAGGCCCACGGTGGCTCATGGCTGTGCCCGACATGCCAGATTCGCGCCAAAAAGCAGAGGCATATATGGCGACGAACTTCGCCTGTCCAGCCATCCAAGTTGGGGTATGGCGCATATCCTTGAGCAAAGCATCTGGCCAAGCGGGGTCCATTTGCAGATCTTGCGCAGTCAACCTTGGCGGTATGGTGTTGACCACTTGCGATACAAGCTGTGTCCATGTGCCACTGGCATCCCGGAGTTGCAGCTCAACCGCATGCGCGTGCAGTGTCATACCTTGTAATTGCGTGTCAGTTTTGATATGAACTTTGTCTTGTATGCGCGCATGTAAACCATCGACTAGGCTTTGCGTGCCGCCCTCAACACGGTAAGAAGGCGGGCTTTGCTCCCACGTGTTTGGCTGCCTTTGTACCCTGCCATCTGAGCCCTCAATAGCAGAAGCACCACGGGTGTGCTGTGGATAAACGCGCAGCCCCAAATCGGCAGCAAGCCGCTCTATACGTGGATTCATACCCGGCCAAAACCAAGACGGGCCTAGGTCAACACGGTGCGCAGCCCCCTCTAGTCCGTGGCTGAATATGCGACCCCCTAGGCGGTCACGAGCTTCAATTAGCAGCACTTTTTTACCAGCTTGGGCGAGCAGGTGGGCGGTGTACAGGCCGCTTAAGCCTGCGCCGATGACAGCTACTGGGTAGGACATAAGGTGCTCCTTTTATGCGTCAGCCGCCATGGGGCGGACATCGAGTTCATGGGTCCAAACACTGTGCGGTTGGTGAAACAGTTGCCAGTACTGTTCGGCTAAATCGGAAAGCTCAATCATGTGAGCAACATCTGCTTGCGCAAACCGTTGGGTCGTACGCTCACTGCGTATCAACCCGTCAACAATGACGTGTGCCACATGAATGCCTTCATGGCTGTGCTCGCGCACCAACGCTTGGCATAAGCCGCGCAAAGCAAACTTGGCCGAGCTAAATGCCGAGAACTGTGGACCAGCTCGCAGGCTGCCAGAGGCACCGCTGAACAACAAACTGCCGCCGCCTTGGCGTTGCAGTCGGGTGACAGCCTGCTGACTGACGTTAAAAGCGGTCATTACCATGGACTGCCAGACCTCTTGTAGGGTTTGAGCCGAGGTTTGCATGAATGGTTGGCGGTGGAATTGCATGGCGTTGTGCACCACACCAGCCACAGGCGGTGCTTCATGGTCTAGCTTGTCAAAGAGGCGTGCAACAGCTAGCGGGTCTCTCAAATCGGTGGCCCAGCGCTTGTCGCCGTGGCGCGACACACTGACGACGTTATAGCCGCCAATTTCAAAGCGTTCTTGTAAGGCATCGCCAAAACCCGCCGCGTGGCCTGCTATTACTATGGTTGATTGTTGTGTCATGGCTACTCTATGTGGCCGGTAGTGTTGCAATGTGTAACTACCTACTGATTGGTAGTTTTTCAGTTAAAAAATTAGCTGTCGAGTTGATCAAACAAGGGGTTGGCTGCCTGCACGCCCGGGCCACGCCATGGCCAGCGTGGCTGTTAGCCACAGCAGATTGGCATTAAAAAGGCCTGAAGGTGTTCCCGTATTGGATTGGGCAAACTTTCTGATTCTGCGCCTAGCATCCCGCACAAACACAACCGCTCTGATTGGCCGGTATCTTGAAACAGCTGGGCATAGGACAGCAATTTATCTTTTGGCGCCGCATGGCTGTGGTCTAAGCGCTCTAGTTGGCTTAT
>CALBWZ010000465.1 GCA_937893415.1 uncultured Comamonadaceae bacterium
AGATGCAGGTGATAAATTGCTCAGCGACAACCCCCTCACATTGAACAGTTACACGGCCTATGGCCTCATGAACGATCAGTTTCACGCGGCCATTTTAAATGCCTGCGGCAACCGCGCGTTGCAAAGAGCCATGGCCATGAACGACAAGTTGCCCTTTGCCCAAGCCTCGGCTATGTTGCCCATGCAAGGCAGTGTCAGCCTTGACAGAGACTGGATGCAGTACGCCCACAGGCAGCATCACATGTTGCTCGATGCGCTCAAACAAGGCGCCGGTGCACGGGCACAAAGCTTGGCTGTCGAGCACACCGAAGTGGCGCAAATGAATATGCGCTTGGCATTAGAGCGGCGAGTTGACTCCGAGGCTTGCATGCCCGGCATACGCTTGGTGGCGGCTTAACGTCATGAGCCTGTTCAGCGTGTACATGGGTGGTCCCACATGCATAGCAGCCTAGTATGTGGTCAGTTTTGACACACCTTAACAACGGTATACACACATGAACCTAAGGTTTGTTGAGTCTTTTTATTGGGTTGTTCTGCTGAAGAGCATCACGCGCGCGGCAGACAAAATGTTCCTCACACAGTCGGCGGTGTCAAGTCGCGTGGCCTCCCTAGAAGATGAGCTTGGTGTGTTGCTGCTGGACAGACGCGACAAACAGTTTCGCCTAACGTTGGCTGGTACGCGCTTCTTTAAACACGCCGAGCGGCTGCTCGATTTGCAACGCGACGTTAAAACTGAAATGGGGCAGGCTGAGCGCTTGGCGGTGACCTTGCGTATTGGTGCCATTGAGTCTGTGTTGCACGCTTGGCTGGTACCTTGGTTGGAGCAATTGCGGCTTGAGCGTCCTGAGTTGTCGCTGGAGTTGTCTGTCGACACCACGCCAACTTTGTTAGATCAAATAAACCGTGGTGTTCAAGACTTGGTGTTTGCTGCTTTGCCTGCCTCAGGAGAGGCGATTTTCACCAAAACATTGCCCTCTATGGCTATGGGTTTTATTGGCAGCGCAAGTTTGCACACCAAGCGGTTGTACAAGTTGAGTAGTTTGTGTGAGTACGAGTTATTGACCTTTCAGCGGGGCTCACAGCCGCATGTGCAATTGGTTGACTTGTTTAATCAAGCGGGCATATCGCCTAAGCGAATACACACCATTACCTCGATTTCCGCCATGGCCCAACTGGTGCAAGGTGGTTTTGGAATTGCGACCTTGCCGTTACAAGCGATACGCAATCCGTTGAACTTTCCAAATATAAAACCCTTGAAATCAGACGTACAGCTAGAGCCTTTACCCATCTCAGCCAGCTACCGTGTTGACCCTACGTCACGGGATGTTGAGATGCTGGTGGGGTCCGCCACAAGCTTTGTTGCCACGTTCAAATAGTCACTATTGACCACATAGGGTAAACACTTATCATAGAAAAAAATGATGAGCTGACAAAAATTTTTTCCGCTTGTATAGTCTGAAGCTTGTTTCAATAATGTCCCTCTGTCGACATACATTGATTGATTGGAAGCACTTCATGGGTTCATTGTTACCGCCGTTTGCAAGCCAAGCCCTGCCATCGCACACGTCCACTCAAAAGGCTACACCAGAAGAAGTTTCGGCGTTACGCCAGTCCATTCGCAGTGGCGCTTTCACAGGTCACACCAGCGGTATGGCCGACAGCCAAGTTCAGGGCAACGTGGTGATACTTCCCAAAGACAGTGCCGCTGATTTTTTGAGGTTTTGTCAAAACAACCGCCGCCCGTGTCCAATCATTGGATTAAGTGAGCCCGGTGATCCCTACTTGCCCGCGCTGGGACTTGGTATTGATATTCGCACCGACGTGCCCCAATACCGTGTGTGGCGAGACGGCGTGATAACCGCTTCCCCCAACGATGTCAGCGACCTGTGGCGCGACGATTTGGTGACATTTGTGATTGGGTGTTCGTTCTCATTCGAACAAGCCTTGCTGGAGTCGGATGTGCCTATTCGCCATATCGAGCAGGGGCGCAACGTACCCATGTTTCGCACCAATATTCAAACAGTGGCCGCTGGCCCTTTCTCAGGTCCAATGGTTGTGACCATGCGCCCTATGAAAGCAAAGGATGTGATTAAGGCGGTGCAAATTACGTCTCGCTATCCGGAAGTTCATGGCGCGCCTGTGCACCTAGGCTCTCCAGCGTTAATTGGTATCACCGATTTATCAAAACCTGACTACGGCGATGCTGTAGACATATACGAAGACGAAATTCCTGTGTTTTGGGCTTGTGGCGTGACACCACAAGCAGCCCTTCAGCACGCCAAGCCCGCGTTTTGTATAACGCACGCGCCCGGGGCCATGCTGATTACTGATTTGAAAAATAACCAACTGGCCAGTTTTTAACCTCGCTATT
>CALBWZ010000466.1 GCA_937893415.1 uncultured Comamonadaceae bacterium
ACACTTTTTTCGCTTCTGTGGGCAACGTGGCCGATTGGGACTCTACGGTAGAGGCCTTTACCAAGGCCAAAGCAGAGCATGGTGCTATCTCGGTGCTGGTGAACAACGCGGGCATCACGCGTGACCGCATGTTTTTGAAAATGTCGTTGGAAGACTGGAACGCAGTGATTGCTACCAACTTGACCTCTATGTTCAACGTCACCAAACAAGTGGTTGCTGACATGGTGGACCAAGGCTTTGGTCGCATCATTCAGATTTCGTCTGTCAATGGTCAAAAAGGCCAGGCTGGGCAAACCAACTACTCGGCGGCTAAAGCAGGCATGCATGGTTTTACCATGGCATTGGCTCAAGAAATGGCGACCAAAGGTGTGACGGTCAACACCGTTAGCCCAGGCTACGTGGGCACAGACATGGTGAACGCTATTCGCTCTGATGTGCTGGAGAAAATCATTGCAACAGTGCCTGTGAAGCGCTTGGGCAAGCCTTCAGAAATTGCTTCAATGGTGTCGTGGTTGGCTGGCGAAGAGTCCGCATACTCTACGGGCGCTGACTTCTCTGTCAACGGTGGTCTGCATATTGGCTAAGTAGTGTGAACCCCAACGCGCAACAGGCAAGCTCGCACAATGTTTGTGCCAGCTTGCCTGCTGTGTTTAAAGCGGTGGTTGCTGGTGCTACTTGTCAGATTTAAACTGCTGGCGCATAGCGTCCATGGTGGTGTCTAGGTGGTTGCTAGGCTGACATTTTGTTGCAATGGTCAGCACTGGTTGGGCTTGAACCTTGAGTGTCTCAAAGCCAAATTTCGGGTATTTGTCGCTGTTGCGAATCCACACCTGCGCATCTGAGCGGGTTTCGAGTATGGCCACACCATTTTGGAATGGCGCTTTTGCACCGTCCGTAGCTGTGGCCATGAAGGCGTCATCGATTATTTCGCATTGGTTGTTCAAACGCACCTCAACAGCCATTGGTGCTGGTTCAGGTGCAAGCGCGTAATGCAAAATAGCCCAAGCTAGGACGCCGGCAGCCGACAGTGCCCCCATAACCTGAAGCAAGGAATAGGTCGGATTGCCACGGTCGTGGGCTTTTTTCTTGGTGGTCATGTTCAAACGTTGGTTGTATTGCGTGTAAGTTGTATTGTGCCTTAGCAGTTGGGTACGAGCTGCCGTGGCTGCGTGTGCCAAACCAATGGGTCTCGATGTTAAAGGGTTTGTTTATGAAGGACGTGTTGGTAATCGGGGCTGGCGTGGTGGGCTTGGCCGTTGCGCGTGAGCTGGCTTTATGGGGTTACCAAGTGGTGGTAGCCGAGAAGGACACGCACATCGGTGGCGGTGTGAGTTCGCGCAACTCTGAAGTGCTGCATGCAGGCTTGTATTACACGCCTGGTTCATTGAAAGCCCAAGCTTGCGTGCACGGGCGCGCGCTGTTGGTTGAGTTTTGCCAACAACGCCATGTCCCTTTTTCGCTGTGTGGCAAGCTTATTGTCGCCACCGACGAGGGCCAAGTTGCGGGCCTGGATGCGTTGTTCGCCAAGGCACAAGCCAATGGCGTTAGAGCGGAACGTTTGAGTGCGGCGCAAGCCCGTAAGCTGGAGCCTGCGCTGCGCTGCGTTGCTGCCTTGTATTCGCCAGATACCGGTATTGTCGACTCACACGCACTGATGACAGCTTTGCAAGGCGACCTTGAGGCGCATGGCGGCGTGGTCGCCTACAACTCTGAGGTGGTTGGCGGTACTGCGAGTCAAACGGCAGGTCGCCCTCATAGCGTGTTGATACAAAGTCTTGAAAATGGTCAGCTACAAACGTCGCAGTGGGATTTTGACGTGGTGGTTAATTGTGCGTCGCTGCACGCGCCGCAATTGGCCGCCAAGATTCAGGGCTTTGATATGGCGAGCTTGCCAACGCCTTATTTTGCAAAAGGCAACTACTGTGACTTGAGCGCGGCGGTGCCGTTTAAGCGCCTTATTTACCCAGCGCCACAAGACGCTTGGTTGGGCATACATTTGACATTGGACTTGGCCGGTCGTGCACGCTTTGGGCCAGACCAGCATTGGATTGATACCAACAGCGCGGATACGTTGGATTTTGCCACGACACCCGGCGTAGAGAAGGCTTTTGAGGAGTCCGTTCGCCGTTACTGGCCAGATTTGCCAGCCAACAGTTTGCAAGCCTCTTATTGCGGTATCCGCCCCCGCATTTATGGGCCTGGTGCATCTTCCGCAGACTTTCGACTGGACGGTCCAGCGCAACATGGCATTCCTAGTTGGGTGAATGCCTTTGGTATTGAGTCCCCTGGCTTAACCAGTTCTATGGCATTGGCCAAGCATATTGCGGCGTTGTTGTGAGGGCGTTTGGTCGGGTCGCGAGTAAAACCCGCATGTTCGTAGTTAGCTTGAGCGTTGGCGGTTTTTAAGCGCAAGGGCGGCGTCCCTCACCAAGGCAGGGCCCTTGTAAATAAAGCCTGTGTACAACTGCACAGCATCAGCCCCAGCAGCAATCTTGCCTATTGCTTTGGCGGCGCTGTCTATGCCGCCCACCCCAATGATCGGAAAGCCTGTGCCCAACGTGTGGCGCATGGCACTGATCACACGGTTGCTCGGCTCAAAGACTGGCGCACCACTCAGGCCACCTGACTCAGTGGCATGCGCTTGGCCGACAACGGCATCACGTGCCAGCGTGGTGTTGGTCGCGATGAGGCCCCAGTCATTGTTGGCTTGGCCACTGGCGTTACAGCCATAGCGCTTGAGCACTTGCGCAATAACATCTATTTGGGCGTCGTCTAGATCGGGTGCAATTTTTACAAATATAGGTTTGCGTGTGCCGTGTTCTTCAGCGAGTTGTTCTCGTCGTTGTGCCAGGGCATCTAACAAACTGTCTAGCGCTTGATCGCTTTGCAGTTCGCGTAAGTTTGTTGTGTTGGGACTGGATATGTTGATGGTAATGTAGTCTGCATGCGCGTAAACACCAGAAAGGCCTAGTACGTAATCATTGGTGGCATGTTCAATCGGTGTGGTGGCGTTTTTCCCAATGTTTAAGCCCAGCACCACTTGGTCGCGCATGCGCGATGTCTGCACGTTGGCTACAAATGCATCGAGGCCGTGGTTGTTAAAACCGAGCCGGTTGATCATGGCGTTGGACTTGGGCAAGCGAAACATGCGTGGCTGCGCGTTGCCGGGCTGTGCCAAAGGGGTGACGGTACCGACCTCTACAAAACCAAAACCCATATGGGAAAATGCATCGATACATTGTGCGTTTTTGTCTAAGCCCGCAGCCAGGCCTACCCGGTTGGGCAGTGTTAAGCCAGCCAAAGTGCATGCGTCATTGACGCGGGCCTGCGCGTACAGCTTGGACAAGGGTGTGTGCTGTGTTGCGGCCAAACCCGCCAAGGTGATGTCATGCGCGGTTTCGGGGTCTAAACAAAAAAGAGCCGCGCGGGCAAAAGGGTAGGGCAGTAAAGACATTGGATAATTAGGTATGAAGCAAACACAGACAAACTTATTTGCTATTGTCCCAGATCGGTGTTAACTGCTGTAAGCGCCGGACCATCAACACCTACAAGTGAACGCCCTATATGACACAAGATGAACTTAAAACACTGGTTGGTCTGGCCGCCTTGGCCTATGTGCGACCACACACCATTGTGGGAGTGGGCACAGGCTCCACCGTCAATAAATTCATTGATGCCTTGGCCACTATGAAAGGCGACATTACAGGTGCGGTGTCCAGTTCCGAGGCGTCTACCCAGCGCCTGCTGGCTGCGGGCATTCCGGTGTTTGACAGCAACCAAGTGGATAGTTTGGATATGTATATTGACGGCGCCGATGAAATTGATGCCCATGGCTACATGGTTAAAGGTGGTGGCGCAGCGCTTACCCGCGAAAAAATTGTTGCGGCATTGGCCAAGCAGTTTGTATGTATTGCTGATGAGTCCAAGTTGGTGAAGGCTTTGGGTGCATTCCCTCTGCCTGTGGAAGTCATACCCATGGCCAGCAAGCGCATTTGTGCCCAGTTCGCAGCCATGGGCGGCGAAGCCGTTGTGCGCCAACAAGACGGTGCACCGTTGGTCACAGACAACGGCCAACACATTGTGGACGTACGTGGGCTGGTTGTGGCTGACCCGCTTGCTTTTGAATCACAAGTCAACCAGTGGCCAGGCGTGGTCACGGTCGGCATATTTGCCCACCAACGCGCTCACATCTGTTTGTTAGCGACCAGCGAGGGTGTCAAGACGCTGAGTTTTAAACCCCAACCCTGATCCCCGTGGTGCTAACCCTTTAACGTGGTTGATTCGCAGCGCGTTGACCAGCAAACCCACTAGGCAGAGTCGTTTATGACTGGGCCATGCCTTGGTGTCTCAGCAACGCATCCAGCTCGGGCTCTCGCCCACGGAAGGCTTTAAAAGACGCCATTGCTGGTCGGGAGCCGCCCATGTGCAAGATCTCTTGTAAGAAACGCTCACCTGTGGCCTTGTCTAAAACGCTTCCGCTGTGTTGCGCGGCCTCTTCAAACGCGCCGTAAGCATCAGCTGACAGGACCTCAGCCCACTTGTAGCTGTAGTAGCCAGCTGAGTAGCCACCTGCAAAAATATGCCCAAAGGTGTTGGCAAATCGGTTGTAGCTGGGTGGGTGCAGCACGGCTATTTCTTGGCGCACAGTCAGCGCCAGCGCCTGCAAGTTTGGCTTGTCGTCAGTGGTTGGTGCCGCATCCATATGCATCAGCATATCAAACATAGAGAACTCCACTTGTCTTAGGGTTTGCATGCCGCTTTGGAAGTTTTTCGCGGCCAGCATGCTGTCGAACAAAGAGCGCGGCAAGGCCTCGCCAGTCTCGGCATGGGCGGTCATGTCGCGCAGCACGTCCCATTCCCAGCAAAAATTTTCCATAAACTGGCTGGGCAGTTCAACCGCATCCCACTCCACGCCGCTGATACCGGATACGTCGTGTTCATTGACCTGTGTGAGCATGTGGTGCAAGCCATGTCCGAATTCGTGAAACAACGTGATCGCGTCATCATGGGTGAGCAAGGCGGGCTTGCCATCGACACCATCACTGAAGTTACACACCATGTGGGCAACAGGTGTTTGGAGTTGATGGGTGTCAGGGCGCAGCCAACGTGCGCGCACATCGTCCATCCAAGCGCCGCCACGTTTACCGTCTCTTGCCGGCGTGTCAAGGTAAAACTGGCCTACCAATTGTGCTTGCCCATTGACTTCGCGCTCAATTTTAAAAAATTGAACAGACGAATGCCACACAGGCGCGTTGTCTGGAAGAATGCGCACACCAAACAAGCTTTGAACAACCTTAAACAAGCCTGATAGCACTTTGTCAGCCGGCAGGTAGTTTTTGACATCTGATTCACTGAACGAGTAGCGCTGCTCTTTGAGGCGCTCGCTGATGAATGGCCAGTCCCAAGGCTGCGGATCTGATAACTGCAAATGAGTGACAGCAAAGTCGCGCAAGTCGGCTAAGTCTTGCGCCGCATACGGTTTGGCTTTGCTGGCCAAGTCGCGTAAAAAAACCAGTACCTCGTCCGCGTTATTGGCCATTTTTGGACAGACCGACAACTCGGCGTAGTTGTCGAAGCCAAGCAGGTGCGACTCTTCAAGCCGCAGCGTCACCATTTCTTGCATGATGGCTGTGTTGTCTAAGTGATGTGTGGCCTCATCGCCTTGATCGCTGGCGCGTGTCACATAAGCCTTGTACATGGTTTCGCGCAAGGCGCTGCGCTTGGCATACTGCATCACAGGCAGGTAAATTGGCATTTTCAGGTTCAGTTGATGCGTGCCACTGGGCTGCCCTGCGGCTTGGGCAGCGGCTGCTGTGGCTTCCAATACATCTGCTGGAACCCCGTCTAAATCGGCAGTGGGCACTACAAGGCTGAAGGCTTCAGTGGCATCCAGCGCGTGTTCGCTGAACAACTGACCCAATTCGGCCATGCGCTCCTGTATGCCGGCAAATCTTGTCTTGGCATCGCCGCGTAGGTCTGCACCACCCAGCACGAAGCTGCGCAAGGTGTTGCTCAGCGCTTGCTGTTGTTCGTTGTTTAAACGCGTGGCGTCCAGGGCTTTGTACTTGGCATACAAGTCTTCATTGGCGCCCAAATTCGTCCAAAATTCAGTAACAACTGGGAGCATGGCGTTGTAGGCGACGCGCAATTCTGGTGTTTCGGCCACACTTTTGAGGTGGCTGATGGCCCCCCAAGCCATGCCTAGCCGCTCTGTGGCGACGTCCAACGTGGAGGCCAACGTCGCCCAAGTCGGCGCAAAACCGGGGGCTGTGACGGTGTCTAGAGCGGTTTGCGCTTGTGCCAGCAGTTCGGCAATGGCGGACTCAACGTGCACCGCTTGAATTTGATCAAACAGGGGCAAGCCTTGTGGGGAAACGCCTAGCAGTGGGTTGGAGTCTGTTGTGGTCATGGAAAGTGTGAGCTGTGGAAACAATAGTGGCAATAAAAAAAGGCGCTTCAAAGCGGTGTGCTGAGAAGCGCCCAATAGGGAGGGGCTGTTAATCAATAGGCACTGGTAACAGCTTAGTTGCAGGCACTTGCCCAGCTTTCAAGTCATTTAAATACCTGGGCCGCGTTTGAGGCTTTTGGTTCTAGGCTTGATGCGTTTGATGGTGCCACCCGGTGTCAAGCGCTCGTTGCCCAGCACGCGAACTTGTTTGACCTCGGGGCGCTGACCGCCGCGGGTGCTGTATTTCAACACTTTGACAGTGCGTGGGCCCGGCAAGCGGTCTTCATCGACTTCGCGGACCTTTTCTGGCATGGGGCGCCACAGCACCAGCAGCTTTCCAATGTGTTGTATCGGTGCTGCATGCAGCTTATCTGCAAGGGTTTGCAGCCATTCGGCGCGGGTGGTGCGCTCGTCATTCATGGCACGGACCTTGATAAGACCGTGTGATTTCAGGGCAGCATCGACCTCTTTGACCACAGCGGGGCTGAGGCCATCGTTGCCAATGTGCACCACCGCATCGAGGTGGTGGGCGTCGGCACGGTGTGCTTTGCGTTGTACGGGTGTGAGTAATATTTGAGACATGGGACAATTATCGGCTATCGCGGCCTATAAATGCCGTGTACTCAACAGGGTTCGGGTATGAAAGTCAAATCACAAAGTAAAAAAATCAACAAAGCGTGGCTGAATCAGCACGCCAATGATCCGTATGTCAAAATGGCCAAGGTCGACGGTTACCGTGCCAGAGCCGCTTACAAACTCAAGGAAATTGACGAAACCTTTAATTTGATAACGCCTGGCGACTTTGTGGTCGATTTGGGCAGCACACCGGGGGCTTGGAGTCAATACCTGCGCCGGCGCTTGTCGCCCGATGGTGCGGCAACGGGCAAGCTCAACGGTCACATCGTAGCGTTGGATTTATTGGACATGGCCCCCATTGACAGCGTGCACTTCATCAAGGGCGATTTCTGTGATGAGCGTGTGTTGGCCGAG
>CALBWZ010000467.1 GCA_937893415.1 uncultured Comamonadaceae bacterium
TGATACGCAAAGAAGGTGTCGCTAAAAACCCAGATATTTCCGCAAGACCAGACGACTGGTCAGAGGTCTTTAGAGAAGCCACGTGGGAAGAAGCCCTGGCGTTAACAAGTACGAGATTGTCCAACTTGCGCGACACCTACGGTGCCAAGTCATTGGCAGGTTTTGGCTCAGCAAAAGGCAGCAACGAAGAAGCGTATTTGTTTCAAAAGCTGGTTAGAACTGGCTTTGGCTCCAACAACGTGGACCACTGTACGCGCTTGTGTCACGCCTCCAGCGTGGCCGCCTTGTTAGAAGGTATTGGCAGTGGCGCAGTGAGCAACCAAGTGAACGATGTGGCCAATGCCGAGCTGATTTTCGTGATTGGCTCCAACCCCACGTCCAACCATCCCGTAGCGGCTACGTGGATGAAAAATGCCAGTAAACGCGGTACCAAAATTGTATTAGCCGATCCACGCGTGACCGACATTGGCAAGCACGCTTGGCGAACCTTGCAGTTCAAACCCGATACCGATGTGGCCATGCTCAACGCCTTGATTCACACAGTGATTGACGAAGGCTTGGTGGACGAGGCTTTTATCAGAGACCGCACCAGCAACTATGAAGCGCTTCGCGACAACGTACGGGGCTATAGCCCGGAAGCAATGGCTGCTATATGCGGCATACCTGCAGAAACACTGCGAGAGGTTGCAAGGGCCTTTGCCAAGGCTAAAAGCGCTATGATTTTATGGGGCATGGGTATCAGTCAGCATGTCCACGGCACAGACAATGCGCGCTGCTTGATTGCCTTGGTCAGCGTGACAGGCCAAATCGGCAAACCTGGATCAGGCTTGCACCCACTGCGCGGACAAAACAACGTGCAAGGCGCCAGTGATGCTGGTTTGATACCCATGATGTTTCCGAACTACCAGCGGGTAGACCAGCCAGAGGTGCATGCTTGGTTTGAAAAATTTTGGGACCACAAACTGGATGACAAGCCCGGCTATACCGTCGTTGAAATCATGCACAAGGCTTTGGTAGATGACAGCGACCCGCACAAAATTCGCGGCATGTACATCATGGGTGAAAACCCAGCCATGAGTGACCCCGACTTAAACCACGCCCGCCACGCACTGGCCAGCATGTCCCATGTTGTGGTGCAAGACATCTTTATGACTGAAACCGCTTGGCTTGCCGACGTGGTGCTACCCGCCACCTCTTGGCCAGAAAAAACCGGTACCGTGAGCAACACCGACCGCATGGTTCAGTTGGGCCAGCAAGCGCTTACGCCACCTGGACAGGCCAAACCTGATCTGTGGATCATTCAACAACTGGCCAAAGGCATGGGCTTGCAGTGGGACTATCGAGGCGATCACGATGGCGTAGCGGCTGTGTATGAAGAAATGCGCCAAGCGATGCACGGCGCTATTGCTGGTATCACATGGGAACGTTTGCAGCGCGAGTCCAGTGTGACTTACCCTTGCTTAAGCGCCGATGACCCTGGCGCTGCCACAGTGTTTATTGACAGCTTCCCGACTGCCGATGGCCGCGTGAGGTTGGTGCCAGCCGACATCATTCCAGCCGATGAGCGCCCCGACGACGCCTACCCCTTTGTACTTATTACTGGACGCCAACTCGAGCACTGGCACACAGGCAGCATGACCCGCCGCTCAAGTGTGCTGGACGCCATTGAGCCCATGGCCACGGCGAGCATGTGCAGCTTGGACTTAAAGCGTTTGGGGTTAGAGGCAGGCGATGTGATGACTGTGGCCTCGCGTCGAGGCAGTTTAGCAATCCATGTGCGCCGCGATGACGGCACACCCAGCGGCTCTGTGTATATTCCGTTTGCATATGCAGAAGCCGCAGCCAATTTACTAACCAACGCCGCACTCGATCCCTTTGGGAAAATTCCGGAGTTTAAGTACTGCGCTGTGTCTATTACTGCAGGCGGTCAACTCAAGGCTGCCAGTGGCTATGGCTCAGGTGCGGTGTTGGCTGCGTAAGCGCTGGTGCTTTTAAAACCAGTCTAATTTTTACACTTTCACATTAACTGAATAGATCTCTAATCGGGAGGCTGTAATCCTCTAAAATTACAAGACATGATAAAAAACGATTATTGGTCTGACTCAGGTTACGCGCTGCTAGACGTTGATGCGCAGCAGCAACTGCTTGTTACAGATGCTTACCTCAGCTTTTTGCTCAACCGTCCGGAGTTGGCACCAGTTGACACGTCTTGTGATGCGGAGCGCGCGCTGTTTAAAACCTTGCTCGCCCAACCACAAACAGCCGTTAGCCCTGACATGTTGGCCAAGATCCACAACCAAGATGTAGCCGACAACTACCTTGTCTGGTTGCGTTTTCGTGACCGCGTGCTTGCCCGACCGACCTTAGAGTCCAGTTATTTGGCGCTGTTTCAAGGCGCTG
>CALBWZ010000468.1 GCA_937893415.1 uncultured Comamonadaceae bacterium
GGCGTTGTGCAGTGCGGTGCATGTATGTGGGGTCAGCACGCATTGTAGGTGTGTGGGTGTTGCGCAGGCCTAGTCATGTTCAAGCTGGACTGAGCTTAAGCGGGATAAAACGTACGCCACGCATTGCACCACCATCCCAGCTGCTCAGCGGTATTGGTATGAGGGCCCCGTGGCAAGTGCAAGTGAGCGGCGGCTTGTTGCAAGGCGAGATGCACCTTGGTTGGCGTATCGAGCGCCAACGCTTGTGCGCCGTGTTGTTTGCTCAGCTTATCGCCATCGGCACCAACTACCAAGTGCGTGTGCAAGTAGCTTGGTGTGGGCAGTTGCAAGCAGCGTTGCAGCCATACTTGTCGCGGGGTGTTGTCTGCCAAGTCTTGGCCTCGCACCACGTGCGTGACGCCTTGCGCGGCATCGTCCACCACAACGGCCAGCTGGTAAGCCCACAGTTGGTCCTTACGCCATAGGACAAAGTCCCCCACGTCCGTCGACAGGTCTTGCTGCTGGGGTCCCAATTGCCTGTCTGTCCACTGAATGGTTGGGCCAGGGCTTGGCAGCTTGCAGCGCCACGCAACATGGTCTGTGTGTGGTGTGGCTTCGCGGCATGTGCCGGGGTAAATAGACGCTTGGTGCTTGGCCGTTTGCACGCCTTGTTGTTTAAGGGCGCGTGCAATGTCTTGTCGTGAGCAGCTGCAAGCGTAGGTCAGTTGCTGTTGCTGTAGGTGACTTAAAGCCTGCTCATACACGTGCCCGCGCTGGCTTTGCCACACCACCTCGCCATCGGAGACTAGCCCGCAGACGGCCAGTTGCGCCAAGATGGCAGCGTCAGCGCCGGGTATGCATCGCGGTCTGTCGATGTCTTCAATGCGCACGAGCCAACGGCCGTTGTGCGCTTTTGCGTCCAGCCAAGAGGCGAGCGCTGCAACCAAAGAGCCTGCGTGCAACAAGCCTGTAGGCGAGGGCGCAAACCGCCCCACATAGCCTGACACCGTTGGGGTTAAGACTTTGCAGGTTTAGCTGGCTTCTTAGCCTTAACGACTTTGGCAGGGCTGACCGCTTTGGCGGGTTTAACCATGTCTAGAGCCAATTCCAGGCCTGAGACAAACGCGTTTTCCACGCGGTTACCCAAACACCAGTCGCCGCACAGACCCAAGCCTTGACGCTTGTCAAACAGGTGGCTGGTGCCCAAAGGTGTACGGGTTTGTGCATACAGCCAACGGTGGGCTACAGCGTGGCCGGGTTCTACCCTGATACCTGTGACTTCGGCAAACGCTTTGATCAATTTGGCGACCACGCGTTCGGGTGCGTCGTTGATGTGTTCGCGTGACCACTCAGGATTGGCCTGAACGGTCCAGCGTTCTATGCTGGTGCGCCCGGGCTTGCTAGATTCGCGTGCCATCCAAGAAATTCGGTGGTGGGTGCTGCGTGCCACGTTCCACTGAGGCCCCAAATGTGCCAGACCTGGCTGGCTGGCTTTGGGGTAGGCCAACATGAGTGTCCAGCAGGGGTCAACGACAACTTCGCCCAGTTGAGTTTGCCATGTAGGCATCAAGCCGCTGTCGCGCAGCAATGTCTGGGCTTGGTCGCTGGGTATAGCCAGCACCACTTGGTCAAAGCCGCTGGCTTGGGCAGTGCTGGTGTGTTCGCCATCACTGACTTCCATGCTCAGCGTCCACTGGCCTTCTTGTTTGTTCAGCAAGGTGATGCGACTTTGCAGATGCACTTGCGAACCTGCAATGCTGTTATCGGCCAGCGGGGACACCCACGCTTTTAGCAAGCCATTCATGCCAGGCGAGCCTACCCAGTGCGAGTCGGATGTTCGGTTGTTGGTACTCAATACATGGCCCGTATCGTCTAGTACCCGCACAGTGTTGGCACTCCAGCGTTTGGCTGCTGCTGGTGTGGTTGCCAATGCTTGTGTAAAGCGCGGGTCGCGCACAGTGAAGTACTGAGTGCCGTGGTCAAAGTTGCCGAAGGCTGATTGACGTGTGGACATGCGTCCGCCAACGCCTCTGCTTTTGTCAAACAATGTCACGCTGTAGCCCGCTTGGGCCAGCGTGCGCGCGCAGGTCACACCAGACATGCCGGCGCCAATAACGGCTACGCTGGTCGTGCCAGCTGTGGCTGCGCTTTGGTGTGTGCTGGGTGTTGCAAAAGAGGCGTTTTTAGCTTGAGGCATGCAGGCTCCAAATAGGTTGCAAATGAGCCTACAGTGTGCCTCAAATTTTGGGAGTCAACACCGACCAACGGCAAACAGTGTGTGTGCCGCCCAGAAGATTTAGAGGCCAGATTACAGCGTTGTTATGGTGTTTCTGGTCTAAGTTCCAAATGCTCTAGGTGTCCTACGTTCCTTTGAGCGCAACCGGGCTAACTGTTACGGTTGCCATGGAACCAGCAAAGCTG